>JAFTRB010000235.1 GCA_017462445.1 Clostridia bacterium | reverse complement strand
TGGGAGATGGGAACATTGTATACCTCGCCAACCTCGCAAAGCGACAGCCAGGGAGACATATTGGAGGCTATTCTTGTGCGAACTATCTTGGACTGGTGACGGGCTATATTGTTGAAGGTCAGGGTGGGACAGGTCTCGTCGGTGTCGATTATTCTGCCGTAGGGCACAAGACCAAGCTTTACAAGAGCCTGGAAGCCATTGCAGATACCGCACATCAAGCCATCTCGCTTATCGAGAAGCTCGGTTACAGCCTCCTTGACCGATGCGCCACGGAAGAACGCGGTAATGAACTTACCCGAGCCATCAGGCTCATCTCCGCCGGAGAAGCCACCGGGCACGAATATTGCCTGGCTCTCACGAATCAGGGCGGTAAATCTGTCAGCGCTACGCTTGATACCGTCAGCGGAGAGGTTATTGATGACGAATATCTCTGCCTCGGCGCCTGCTGCCTCGACAGCCTTTGCCGAATCATACTCGCAATTTGTACCGGGGAATACGGGAATAAGCACCTTAGGTCTTGCCACCTTAACGGCGGGCGAAACCCTTGTCGTGGCGTTGTAGGAAACCGTCTCGATATCCTTCTTGGGGCTTGCGATATTGCAGGAATAAACGCTCTCGAGCTTATCCTCATATGCATTGAATACTCTTTCGGTGGCAATCACATCGTCGCCGTAGGTGAAGGCTCCGTCAGAGGTGACAGTACCGAGAGCTGTGCCGACATTGCATTCGCCCTCAAACTCGAGGATAAACGCGCCGTAGCAGTATTCAAAGATGCTCTTAAGAGTCACGCTCTTATCAAAGGCAAAGCCAAAGCCATTACCCATAGCCATCTTGATGATAGCCTCGGCAACGCCGCCGACGGTGGGAGTGTAAGCAGAAACGACCTTGCCCTCACGCATAAGAGATGTAACGGTCCTGAAGTTTTCCATAAGCGACTCGGTTACGGGAAGTCCGCTACCGTCATACTCGGGATAGAGAATGACAACTTTGTTGCCCGCCCTCTTGAATTCGGGGGAAACAACGTTCTTTATATTATCGGTCGTTACAGCAAAGGAAATAAGGGTTGGGGGAACATCAAGCTTCTCAAAGCTTCCGCTCATCGAGTCCTTACCGCCGATGGCGGCAACTCCAAGCTCCATCTGCGCCTTGAAAGCGCCAAGAAGAGCGGAAAGAGGCTTGCCCCATCTCTTGGGATCCTTCATGGGCTTCTCAAAATACTCCTGGAAGGTGAGATATACATCCTCATAGGATGCGCCTGTTGAGACAAGCTTACAAACCGACTCTACAACCGCAAGATATGCTCCGTGGTAGGGGCTCTTCTCGCTGATGTAGGGGTTGTAGCCCCAGGACATAAAGGAAACCGTATCGGTATGCGCCTTTTCGCAGGAAATCTTGTGAACCATTGCCTGAATGGGGGTGCGCTGATACTTACCGCCGAAGGGCATAAGCACTGTGCCTGCGCCGATGGTGCTGTCGAAGCGCTCGGAAAGTCCGCGCTTGGAGCAGCAGTTAATGTCGGTGGCAACCGCCATCAAGCCCTCGGTAAAGCTCTTGGGAGTAGCCTTGGTGAAGTCCTCGATCTTGGGTGTGGATATATCAATATGCTTCTCCGCGCCGTTTGAGTTCAGGAACTCACGGCTGATGTCGCAGATAACCTTGCCATTCCAGGTCATACGAAGCCTGGGCTCTGCCTTGACTACCGCAACAACGGTTGCCTCGAGGTTCTCGCTGTCAGCAAGAGCGAGGAAGCGCTCTCTGTTTTCGGGCTCGATTACAACAGCCATTCTCTCCTGGGACTCGCTTATAGCAAGCTCGGTGCCATCCAGTCCCTCGTACTTCTTGGGAACTGCATTGAGGTCGATATCAAGGCCGTCGGCAAGCTCTCCGATTGCTACGGATACACCGCCCGCGCCAAAGTCATTGCACCTCTTAATCATTGCGGAAACCTCAGGATTTCTGAACAGGCGCTGGATCTTTCTTTCCTCGGGAGCATTACCCTTCTGCACCTCGGCACCGCAGTTCTCAAGCGACTTGAGGTTATGGGACTTGGAGGAGCCTGTTGCGCCGCCACAGCCGTCTCTACCCGTTCTGCCTCCAAGGAGAACGACGAGGTCGCCGTCTGCCGGAACCTCGCGGCGAACATTCTTAGCGGGAGCGGCTGCTATAACAGCGCCAACCTCCATATGCTTTGCCGCATAGCCGTCGTGATATATCTCGTCTACAATGCCTGTCGCAAGACCGATCTGATTACCGTAGGAGGAATAGCCTGCTGCCGCCGTGGTAACGATCTTTCTCTGGGGAAGCTTACCCTCGAGAGTCTCGCCAATGGGGCGAAGAGGATCGGCAGCGCCGGTAAGACGCATTGCGCCGTAGACATAAGATCTGCCCGAGAGGGGGTCGCGGATCGCGCCGCCGATACAGGTCGCCGCGCCACCGAAGGGCTCGATCTCGGTGGGGTGATTGTGCGTTTCGTTCTTGAAGAGAAGCAGCCAGGGCTCCTCTAAGCCATCCACATTAACCGTAATCTTAACGGTACAAGCATTGATCTCCTCGGACTCGTCAAGCTTGGTGAGAAGTCCCGCCTTCTTCAGGCATTTTGCGGCAATTGTACCGATATCCATCAGGTTGATGGGCTTGGTCCTGCCCAGCGACCTTCTTGCCTCGATGTAGTCATTATATGCCTCCTCGAGTATAGGATCCTCGAAATGCACGCTGTCAACCGTTGTATTGAAGGTCGTGTGACGGCAGTGGTCGGACCAGTAGGTGTCAATCATCCTTATCTCGGTGATTGTCGGGCATCTGCCCTCGGTGCGGAAATAGCCCTGGCAGAACTCGATATCATCCGCGTCCATTGCCAAGCCGTACTGCGAAACAAAGGCAACAAGTCCCTCTCTGTCAGGCTCGAGGAAGCCATCGAGTGTCTTTACCTCGGTGGGAATGGAATACTCCGCCTTGATCGTCTCGGGCTTGTCAAGCGATGCCTCGCGGGACTCTACCGGGTTTATTACATGCTTCTTTATTCTTGCAAGCTCCTCGTCGGTTATTGCACCGTAGAGGATATATACCTTTGCGCTGACGATGCCGGGCTTTTCTCCCTGGGAGATAAGCTGAATGCACTGAGCGGCAGAATCCGCGCGCTGGTCAAACTGACCGGGGAGGAACTCTGTGGCAAAGACTGTTGCGCCGTCCACCATAGGCAGCTCGGTATAGGTGTCATCAAGCTGAGGCTCGGAAAATACTGTACCTACTGCATAGTTAAACAGCTCCTCGGTGATGTTCTCCGCATCATAGCGATTGAGTATTCTGATCTTCTCCACACCCTCGATACCGAGGAAGGTGGATATTTCGGAAAGAAGCGCTCTTGCCTCGTTGTCAAGTCCTGCCTTCTTTTCTACATAAATGCGATATACCATTCTAATTATCCTTTCTTCGCCATAAGCGCTCTTTTGCCAATGTCGTGTCTGTAATATGCGTTATCAAAGGATACTCCCTCAACCTTCCTGTAAGCGGAGGCGATAGCCTCCTCCAGGGTGGAGGCTGTGGCGGTAACACCAAGGACTCTGCCTCCCGCTGTGAGCAGCTTATCGCCGTCCAGCTTGGCGCCCGCAACAAAAACATCGGGAGCAACCGAAGGCTCCATAGTAATCTCAAAGCCCGACTGATACTTCTCGGGATAGCCCGAGGAGGCCATAATTACACAGCACGCGTGCTTGTCGGCAAATTTGACCTCGCAATCGGCAAGAGTGCCGTCGGTCGTAGCGCGCATAACCGTGAGAAGATCGCTCTCCAGAAGAGGAAGAACAACCTGTGTCTCGGGGTCGCCAAAGCGACAATTGTACTCGATGACCTTAGGGCCGTCGGGGGTGAGCATAAGTCCGAAATAGAGACAACCGCGGAATTCTCTGCCCTCCGCCTTCATTGCGCGAATGGTTGGCAAGAATATAGTTCTCATACATTCCTCGGCAATGCTCTCGGTATAATAGGGGTTGGGTGCAACCGTACCCATACCACCGGTATTAAGTCCCGTATCGTTGTCCCCTGCTCTCTTGTGATCCATAGAGGAGATCATGGGCTTGACCGTCTCGCCATCGGTGAAGGCGAGAACCGAGACCTCAGGGCCCGTGAGGAACTCCTCGACAACTATGCGGTTTCCGGAGGCGCCGAACTTGCCATCCTCCATAATGCTCTTTACCGCATCGAGAGCCTCCTCTCTGGTGGTGGCTATGATAACGCCCTTGCCGAGCGCCAGGCCGTCCGCCTTTATAACGGTGGGGATAGGCGCGCTCTCCAGATAGGCATATGCCTCGCTTGCATCCTCAAAGACCTCATAGGTGGCAGTGGGAATGCCGTACTTCTTCATCAGGTTCTTGGAGAACACCTTGCTTCCCTCGATAATGGCAGCATTTGCGCGGGGACCGAAGCAGGGAATGCCGACCTCGGTGAGCCTGTCAACACAGCCCAGCACCAAGGGGTCATCCGGTGCGACTACTGCATAGTCAATATTATTCTCGGTAGCAAAGGCAACGATAGCATCAATATCCTTTGCGCCGATTGCAACAGGGGTAGCATCAGCCGCCATACCGCCATTACCCGGCAGGGCGAAAATCTCGCTTACCTCCTTGTTTTCTCTGAGCTTTCTTATGATGGCGTGTTCTCTTCCGCCACCGCCAACAACAAGCAGTCTCATTCCGCCACCTCGCATCAATGATGGAACAGACGCATACCGGTGAAGGCGATTACCATACCGTACTTGTTGGCAGTCTCGATAACGATGTCATCGCGGACGGATCCACCGGGCTCGGCAACATAGGAAACACCGCTCTTCTTTGCCCTCTCGATGTTGTCACCGAAGGGGAAGAAGGCATCAGAGCCAAGAGATACGCCTGTGATGCCATCGAGATATTCTCTTGCCTCGGCATCGGTAAGCGGCTCGGGACGGGTGGTGAAATACTTCTGCCAGTTGCCCTCTGCGCAGACATCCTCCTCGTTCTTGTTTATGTAGCCATCAATAACATTGTCCCTGTCGGGGCGGGAGATGGTGGGAAGGAAGGGGAGGCCGAGGACCTTGGGATGCTGGCGAAGATGCCAGGTATCTGCCTTGGTTCCCGCAAGACGGGTGCAATGAATTCGCGACTGCTGACCCGCGCCAACACCGATAGCCTGTCCCTGGTATGCGTAGCATACAGAGTTGGACTGGGTATACTTAAGAGTTATGAGAGCGATGATAAGATCGCGTACCGCCTCCTCGGGGAGGTCCTTGTTCTCGGTTACGATGTTGGCGAAAAGCTCTCTGTTGATCTCAAAGTTATTTCTTCCCTGCTCGAAGGTTATGCCGAATACCTGCTTGGTCTCGATCGGAGCAGGAACATAGTCAGGGTCGATCTTGACGATATTGTAGTTGCCCTTCTTCTTGGTCTTAAGAATTTCAAGAGCCTCGTCTGTATAGCCGGGAGCTATGATACCGTCCGAGATCTCGCGCTTGATAAGCAGAGCCGTGGTTACATCACAAACCTCGGAAAGGGCGATCCAGTCACCGAAGGAGGACATACGGTCCGTACCCCTTGCTCTTGCATACGCGCAGGCGAGGGGGGACTCGTCAAGTCCCTCGATATCGTCAACGAAGCAAGCCCTCTTAAGCTCGGGCGAGAGCTTGACGCCTACTGCCGCAGAGGTGGGGCTTACATGCTTGAAGGAGGTTGCCGCAGGAAGGCCTGTGGCCATGGAAAGCTCCTTTACAAGCTGCCAGGAATTGAAGGCATCAAGGAAGTTGATGTATCCGGATCTGCCGGAAAGTATCTCGATAGGAAGCTCGGAGCCGTCTGCCATATAAATCTTAGAGGGCTTCTGGTTGGGGTTACAGCCATACTTAAGTTCGAATTCTTTCATCATACACCTCTTAGCTATTTTTATTGATCATTCTTGTTTCGGTCTTGCCGTTTGTAAGCCCGATGTAACGGACATAGAGGGAAATCCTGTTGTTCTCGTTGAGATTGCTCCAGATAGAGGTTGTAAACTCATCAATGGAATTGGGAATTGCTACTCTCTCGGGCTCGCCCTGGAAGGTGGGAATGGGGTTGCCGTCGGTTACATAGGTATGAATGAAGTGACCGAGACCTGCAATGGGAGAATACTCGTAGAAGTATCTGTTGCAGGCGGAGCCGATGGCATCGGCGCTCTTGAGAATGCTCATCTCATAGTTGAAGGAGCCGCCATCGAAGGTCAGCATTGCGCTGATACGGGGGGTAAGATTGGGCACATCAGGCTCGAACTCGCGCTGTCTGAGCGCGTGGCGGAAGCACTTACCTGCCTTGACGCTCTCATAGATCGTATCGGTCTGATCACCGTTGGTAACGATCAGCTTGTTCTCATAATCTCTGATAGCTGCGTAGATGATAAGCGAGGGGTCCTCGACCTTGGTGAAGTCATAGGGCTCGGTGAAAACGGCATCCTCCTTCTCTACGAATACGCGGTTGCGAGAGTTTTCGCTTCTTCCCATAATGAAATAAGCAATTACCGCATTCTCGCCGTCAGCGCTCTTGCCAACGATGATGCCTCTGCCGGGATAGGGATTGGGGGCGAGAAGCTCGCCAATATTATTGATCTCGTAAATATTCATCTGTTACCTCACATTTTTTCTGCCTTCTCGGCAATTTCACGGCTGACAAGCTCACAGGAGAGCGGGAGAATTTTCCATTCTGCCTCCTCCATTATGCGCCTCTGGAGTGTCTCGGGGGTGTCATCCTCCCTGACCTCTACGGCGCGCTGCATAATTATCTTGCCGCCATCGGGAATCTCGTTTACAAAATGAACGGTTGCGCCGCTGACCTTTACCCCATAGGCGAGCGCAGCCTCGTGAACACGAAGCCCATAGAAGCCCTTGCCGCAGAAGGAGGGGATAAGGGAGGGGTGAACATTGATAATCCTGTTTTCGTAGTGGGAGGTGAAGTCCGCGGAGAGAATGCTCATAAAGCCTGCCAGAACGATAAGCTGTATACCTCTTTCATCAAGAGCCTTGATTATTTTGCTCTCAAAATCAGCCTGGTCAAGACAGCACTTTTTCTCTACAACAAGCGTTTCTATTCCCGCGTTCCTTGCTCTTTGCAACGCGTAAGCGCCCTCTTTATTGGAAAGCACAAGCGAAATTTTGCCCGAGTGGATAATACCCGACTTCTCGGCATCTATCAGAGCCTGAAGATTTGTTCCTCCACCCGAAACCAAAACCGCGATCCTTGTTTTTAGCATAGGATCACGCCCTCGTCGCTCTCAACGACCTCGCCGAGAAGGTAGGCGTCCTCGCCCTGTGCGCGGAGAATTTCAAGCGCGCGCTCCGCATCCTCCTTGGCTACCACAACAGCCATACCAACACCCATATTGAAGGTGTTGAACATATCCCTCTCGGGAATGTTGCCTTCCTTGGCGATAAGGTCAAAGATGGGGAGAATTCTTACATCGGCCTTGTTGATTTTTGCGCCGAGTCCCTTGGGGAAGCTACGGGGAATATTCTCATAGAAGCCACCGCCTGTGATGTGAGAAACGCCCTTTACGGTAAGGCTCTCAAAGAGAGCAAGCATAGGCTTTACATAAATTTTGGTGGGGGTAAGGAGGGTTTCACCGAGGCTCTTGCCACCGAGCTCTGCTCTGGGGCTCTTGAGGTCGCAGTTCTCGATATCAAACACCTTACGAACAAGCGAGAAGCCGTTGGAGTGAACGCCGCTTGAAGGAATAGCAATGATGGCATCGCCTGCCCGCATCTTGGTCTTGTCAAGCACCTTGGTCTTGTCTACCACGCCGACAGCGAAGCCTGCAAGGTCGTATTCATCTACGGGATAGAAGCCGGGCATCTCGGCGGTCTCGCCACCGATAAGAGCGGCGCCCGACTGAACGCAGCCCTCGCATACGCCCTGTACAATATCGTCAATCTTCTCGTGAACATTATTGCCACAGGCAATATAATCAAGGAAGTAGAGGGGCTTAGCTCCAACGCAGATAACATCGTTTACGCACATTGTAACGCAGTCGATGCCTACGGTATCGTGCTTGTCCATAAGGAAGGCAAGCTTGAGCTTGGTACCAACGCCATCGGTGCCGGAAACAAGCACGGGCTTGGTAATACCGAGTCCCT
>JAFTRB010000234.1 GCA_017462445.1 Clostridia bacterium | reverse complement strand
TCTCGGTCGGAGAACGACGATTTCCCCTCGAAATTAATCTAGCCCCGAAAGGTACTTCGCATTAAGAATTCAGTAATTAAAATATCTTATGCAAACTGAATTCTTAATGACTCAGCCCCTTATTATTCCATGATTCAAAGGGACGGGTCAGAGGTCTTCCCGACCGTCTTTAGCCCCCCGGGCAAATTAAAGATTAATGGTCTTGGAGATGCCGTAAAGCCTTGCCATATAAGCCTGCTTTGCCTTGACATCTGCGCGCATACGGGCAATCTCCTCCTCGGTGAAGGCATCGAGGTCGCCATCCTTGAGCTTGTTCTTGTACATTCTGTCAAGGATAAGCGCGTAATTGATATCAACCGCCACGATCCTGCCCTGCTTCTCGCACATAACAAGATTGGAATTACCCTTCAAGAGCTCCTCGACCGCGATTGCGCCCATAGTCGAGGCAAGCACACGGTCGCGCAGATTGGGATTTCCGCCGCGGACAATGTGGGCAAATCTGGCAAACTTGGTCTCTACCCCTGTTCCCTCCTGAATCAGCTTGGCGAGGTTGGGGCCGTACTCCGAGCCAACGCCCTCGGATACGATAACGATGAAGTTACGCTTTCCAAGCTTCCTTGCGTGCTGGATCTGGGATACAAGCGCATTAGGGTCGAAGTGGAACTCGGGAATAACCACCGCGGTAGCGCCCGAGGCAATACCTGTATGAAGAGCAATATCGCCGGCTCCCCTTCCCATAACCTCAACAACATTACATCTTGCATGAGACTCGCAGGTGTCGCGGAGCTTATCAACCAGCTCGATAACCGTGTTCATCGCGGTATCAAAGCCGATGGTGTTATCGGTAGAGGTGATGTCGTTATCGATCGTGCAGGGCAGACCGATGCAGGGAATGCCGTGAGCGGTAAGATCGGTCGCGCCGCGGAAGGTGCCGTCTCCGCCAAGGGCAATAATGCCGTCAATGCCAAAATTCTTGCAGGTCTGTACCGCCTTAGCCATACCCTCGGGAGTCTTGAACTCGGGGCAGCGGTCGGAATACAGTATTGTACCGCCCTTATTTATAATATTGGATACATCGCGTAACTCCAACGGGCGGATATCTCCGTCAATAAGCCCCGAGTAGCCACGGTATATTCCCATAACCTCAACATCGTGGGAGAGCGCAGTACGGACGACCGCGCGGACCGCGGCATTCATTCCGGGAGCATCTCCGCCGGAGGTGAGGACACCAATCTTTCTAAATTCCTTCATAACAAAAGCCTTGCCTTTCGTGTGTGATTTGCTATCGCACCGATTTATCGATACTTAATATGACTATTATACACTATCAAAAACCATTTTTCAACACTAATCTTAAATTTATTTTGTCCTTTTTTCGTGGTTTTTGACAACTCGATTTGTACACATTGCTTATACGCACGCGTCATAGGTGTGAATTTTTTAAAAACATCAGTTTTTGTGATTGACAAAAGCGCTCATAAATGCTATAATTATAAAAAGTTTTGGCGCTATGCCAATAAAAGACAAAAGTCAAAAAATCTGCTGCTCCAAATCGGGGCAACGAATGTATATAAGCAACTGGCAAGGAGGGCTTACAATGTATATCGCTCTTATAGCGGAAGACAACAAAAAAGAATTAATGGCGCAGTTTTGCATTGCCTACGCAGGTATACTCTGCAAGCATAAGCTCTGTGCTACACACATTACCGGAAAATATATTTCAGACGCCACGGGCCTGGAGATAGAAACTCTTCTTGCCGGCTATTACGGCGGCACGGATCAGATATCCTCCATGGTATCCTTCAACGAGATCGATATGGTGTTCTACTTCCGTAGCACCGAGTCTGCGCGCACACCCGAGGAGTCCGAGCTTAACCTGCTCCGTCTGTGCGATGTTTACAACATTCCCCTGGCTACCAACATTGCCACCGCCGAGGCTCTGGTTACTGCCCTGGATGCAGGCAATCTGAGCTGGCGCGATTTTATCAACCCCCGCAGCGAGTATAATTTGAAAAAGAAGGGCAAGCTTTGATCCTGTTTTCAGGTGGCAAGCCCAAAGAAGGCTGCCTCAAGTCTGTTTTTCCTTGAGACAGCCTCCTTTTATAAGGAGAATTTATGAAGCCGGTCAAGCTAACAGTTCATTCAATTATAGAAAACCTAGGTGATGGCGGTCTGCCGGAGGACGAGCCGGAGATAAGCATAACAACGGTAAGCGGAAGCCTTCGCGAGGACGGTGGGATCATTCACCTCGGCTACACCGAAAGGAGCGAGGGCGGAGATGTTGAATGCCATATATCCATCTACCCCGATGGCGCAGTTTCGCTCTCAAGGAGAGGGGCAATCGTCTGCGATATGCTCTTTAAGGAGGGAGAGGATTGCAACACGGTCTATGCAATTCCCCCTTATAAATTCAACATGTCTCTCTACACCCGCCGTGTCCGCTCGGATATAACCTCGGAGGGTGGAATTCTTCGCCTGCTCTATTCAATGAACATAGGCGGACAGGAGAAGAATGTACAGATGAAGATTACCGCCGTTTAGGCGAAGGGAAGTGATACAGTGACCGAGGCAGAGCTCAGAGCAAAAATTAAATCAGGAAGCCTTGGTGGCTGCTATATCCTCACCGGCGAGGAGGACTACCTCAAGCGCTACTACCTTGGCGAGATCCGCAAGGCGGTGGTAAGCGACGAGGCGTTCGCCCTCTTCAACCACACGGTCTATGACGGGGCGGCTGTGGATTTTGCCGCCATCTCGGACGATATCAAGTCTCCGCCGATGATGTCCGACCTCAAGCTTATCGAGTGGAAGTACCCCTCCTTCAACAAGATGAAAAGCGAGGATCTCGACGCCTTTGAAAAGGTTCTTTCCCTCCTTGCCGAGAGCGGCAATGTAGCTCTCGTTTTCCTCGCCGAGGACGGCGAGCCGGATCTTGGCACAGCCAAGTCGCCCGGTAGGATAATCAAGCGCTTTGGCGAGGATATCTCTATTGTCAGGCTCGACAAAAAGACCTCGGAGAGCGAGCTGCTCCCCTGGCTTAAGCGACATTTTGAGAGCGAGAATGTAAAGGCGGACGCTGAGACAATGCGGGAGCTGCTCTTCCGCTCGGGGCATAATCTCTCGGTGCTGAACGAGGAGGTTATGAAGCTCGCCTTCTATGTCAAGGAGAACGGACGGGATACGGTAACGGCGGAGGATGTGGCATATATCGCCTCCTCTACCCCCGAATGCGACACCTTCGCCTTCTCCAACGCCCTCTCGGACAGGAACAAGAGGGGCGCGCTTCTGGCGCTGGAGGAGATGAAGCGAAGACGGGTGGACCCCATTGTAATAATGGGAATGATGTCCAAAACGCTCACCGAGCTTGCAACGGTCAGGGTAATGCTGGAGGACGGGATGAGCCAGCAGGACATCGAGCGTACAATGAAGCTGAATACCAAGCGCTCGCCCCACATAATCAGGGCGGCAAAGCGCTTTTCCCGCGAGCACGCGGTGCGACTTATCGAGGAAATGCTCCGTGTTGACACAGGCTCCAAGTTTGGCGGAGTGGGCGGCTACACCGCCATTGAGCTATTCATTACCAAGTGGCTTTGATCATCTATACAAATTATATTAAAAGAGGAATAAAAAATGAAAAAAACTGTTCTTAGAGGGATAGCGCTGCTCCTGCTTCTGGTGCTTCTCGTTATCCCGACACTCACCTCCTGCAAGAAGAACATCTATTATGTAAAAATGAGCTTTGAAGGCTTTGGCGACATCGTTCTCGAGCTTGACAGGAAAAGCGCTCCCATAACCGTTGACAACTTTGTAGGTCTTGTCGAAAGCGGCTACTACAACGGCCTGAAGGTCAACCGCTCCCAGCTCGGCTTTGTTATCCAGGCAGGCGACCCCAAGACCGGCGGCAAGGAGGAGGTCGGCACCATCAAGGGCGAATTCAGCTCCAACGGCCACCGCGGCAACTTCATCGAGCATGTAAGAGGCGTTATCTCTATGGCTCGCTCGAACGACCCCAACTCTGCCTCCAGCCAGTTCTTCATCTGTCTTGGCGATTGCCGCGCCTCGCTGGACGGCTCCTATGCGGGCTTCGGCTATGTAGTCGAGGGTATGGATGTCGTAGATAAAATCGCCAACCACCTGGCTCCCTACGGAGATGCCTATTATGGCTTTGTCAGTGACGAAAGCTATCAGGTAACTATCACCGACGCTGTTGTTCTCGATAATTACAAGTAAAGCTCTCCACAGAGGCCCCTTTGGCGATAACCGAAAAAATTCCGTCAGGAAAGAAAATTTCTTATTGACATATGCTCCTTTGTGTGTTAAAATAGTTAAAATAAAAAAATGAGTATAAAGAGAGGAACCGAAAATGGCAACCTATTTTACCGAACCCTCACACACCTTCAGTGAGTATCTTCTCGTTCCCGGCTACACCGACGAGAGATGCATACCCTCCAATGTTTCGCTCCGTACTCCCCTTGTGAAGTACAGAAAGGGCGAGGAGGAATGCCCCCTTATGATGAACATTCCTATGACCAGCGCGATCATGCAGTCGGTATCCAACGATACAATGGCGATAGCTCTGGCTAAGGAGGGCGGCGTAGCATTTATCTACGGCT
>JAFTRB010000233.1 GCA_017462445.1 Clostridia bacterium | reverse complement strand
TCCCTCCGGGAGGGAGGTGGCACGAGCCTGCGAGTGACGGAAGGAGCCCGCGAAAAGCCCTGTCCCCTCTGAGTAAGGTCTCTCCATAATATTCGCCCTACCAACCTAACACAACCAAGCGCAGCAATTCCCATACTGCACGCCCTCTCCCTCACCCGACTCCGTCGGGAGCTCCCTCCCGGAGGGAGCCTTTGGAAGAGATCCTTCGGCTTCGCTCAGGATGACACGAAGAGGGCATTCCTATAACAACTCGCTTTGCCGAGGGGCAAAACTTCACTTCGATATAAACTTCACTTTGCCGAGGGGCAAAACTTCACTTGCTCTGCAAACTTCACCGTGCCATCGGCACTTCTCACCAACCCTGCTGTGTACGGTTGATTATATCGTCCTGCAAGGACTTGGAAAGAGTGGTAAACAGAGCCGAGTAACCCGCAACGCGGACAACGAGCGTCTTGTAATTCTCGGGGTGCTTCTGCGCGTCAAGGAGGGTTTCCCTCGTTACCACATTAAACTGCATATGCATTCCCTTCTGGTCGAAGTAGGAGCGGATAAGGGCGACAAACTTTGTAAGCCCTGCCATTCCCTCCAGCGCCGAGGGGTGGAACTTCTGGTTAAGAAGAGTACCGTTGGAGGCTATTCCCTGCTCCAGCTTTGCAACCGAGTTGGCGGTTGCTGTCGGGCCCTTTACATCTCTTCCTGAGGCGGGGCCTATGCCGTCTGCCAGGGGTGTGTAGGCAAGTCTGCCGTCGGGAGTAGCGCCTGTGGTGCCACCGAGGGGAACATTTGCCGACACGGGATAAAGACCTGCCTGGAACATTCCTCCGCGGACATTCTTGTACTTCTCTACCTCCTTGGTGTAGCTATTCGCCACATCACGGGCAAACATATCCACATCGAAGATATCGTTACCGTACTTGGGGCAATCCTCGTCGATAGCTCTCTTGATCTCGCGATACTTAGCCATCTGCTCGGGAGTGAGAGAGGAGCAGCTTGTTACCTCGCGGTAGATAAGCTCAACCGCAGCCGGGGTAATTTCAAGCCCCTCGCCCGCAAGCTCGGTGGCAATCTCCAGCGTGAGCTTTTCCGCGGCAGCGCCGCTTAAGGGATAGCCGAAATTAGCCTTCATAGCCTCGCGGAAGTCCACAAGGGTAAATCTCTTTTCCTCAAAGACAAGCTTTTTGATTGCAATAAGTCCGTCGGTGTTGTTGGCAATACCAAAGCCCTGAGGACCTGTGAAATTGTATATCGCGCCACCCTCCTGAAGTGATTTTCCTCTGCCGATGCAGTCATCAACCATACAGGACTGGAAGGGCAAGGGACAGCGAACAGCGTGAGCGGCATCTATTGCATTGTTTGCGTTTACAAGCAGCTTGATCATATAGGCCTGCTGAGCCTTGTAGGCATCGTAGAACTCCTCGAAGGAGGTTATATTCTCGACCTCGGGGGTGTCAACGCCAATCTTTATACCCTTATCGACGCCCGCATTGAAGGCAAGCTCCATAGGACGGCACATATTGAAGAAGGCAGCATCGTGCCAGCCGTCGGTCTGGGGGGGAGCCTGAGGCTCAACGCATCCGATAATGCAGTAATCTCTTGCATCCTCCAGGGTAAGACCGCGCGCCATGATAGAGGGTATGATTATCTCGTCATTGTAGTAGGCGGGCAGACCTGTTCCAAGCCTGGTGAGGGCCGCTGCCTTGATAAGCAGATCGCGGGGCGAGCCGTTCCAGACACGAATAGAAATAGAGGGCTGAGGAAGAGGCACGTGCATAGCCGCCTCCAGGCACATATAGGAGAGATCGTTAGTGGCATCAAGACCGCTTCTGTCCTGACCGCCGACGATAAGGTTCTGGAACATTCCATAGCCGGCAAAGCCATCTGCCGAGCCTGCATCCCTGACCTTGTTTATATCGTTAAGCTTAACCCAGATACAGTCGATAAGCTCCTGGGCAGCCTCGCGGGTGATAGCGCCCTTCTCCGCATCCGCCTTGTAGTAGGGGTACATATACTGGTCAAAACGGCCGGGCGAAATGGAGTGTCCGCTGGACTCGACCTGCAAAAGCAGCTGAATGAACCAGAAGGACTGGCAGGCCTCGTAGAAGGAGGTTGCGCCAAACTCGGGAACGCGAGCGCAGTTCCTTGCAATCTGCTCAAGCTCCGCGCGCCTTACCTGGCACTTCTCGCTCTTTGCCATCTCACGGGCAAGCCTGGAATATCTGCGAGCATACTCGATAACGCCCTCGCAGCTCTCAATTACTGCGCGCAGGAAGTTTCCTCTTGCTATGTAGTCGGGGTCCGAAACATCAAGACGGTCGAATGCCGCCTGCGCCTCGGCTATTATACCGCGGTAGCCGATCTTAAGCACCTTGCCGTAGTCAACGCATACATGGCCGATGCCGTTGTAGAAGTAGTTGCCGGGGGTGAACACGGAGTGCTTGGTGAAGGCGGAGTATGCCTCGGGGGACATATTCGCCTTTGCCAGATCCGAGCAGGTTTTGCCGTGCCAATAGGGGTAGACCTCGCGAAGCTCCGCCTTTGTCTTTTCGCTGATATAGAAGGGGTCTGCGGCTCTTGTAGCCACGGTGTCAAACTCCGCCTCCAGCCACTCATAGGAGTATTCGGGGAATACCTGGCAGCCTCGGGGGGCAACCGTTGCGCTTCCAACCACAAGCTCTCCGTCGCGGATAACGATGGGAATATTGCGAAGGATATGCGCAAAGGCGGCGCTGCGGCGAAGAATTATCGGCAGGTCCTCGGTGGAGCGATAGCTCTCGGTAACAAGAATTCCACGGGCAGACTCTATCTCGGGCATCTTCTCATACAGGTCTTTTACAAGGCGGTCTATCCTTGCGCTCTTTTCTATAACGAACTTAATGCTTTCCATTTCCAGGTCTCCTTACATTTGCTTCCAAAGCTCCTCGTGGGGAGCCGCGATTACCGAATATGCAGAGAGCGAGGCAACGCCCTTGGCGTACTCGCTTGCCGCCTCGACAGCGGCGGTGACATCTCCTATCTCACCCGTGAGCATTATAACTCCCTTGCCGCCCATTCCGCGGGAGACACGGAGGTCATAAATTGCGACACGGGAGGTCTTGACCGCGATATCCGCGCCCTTTATGGCGCTTGCGGCGGAGAAGGTCTCAACCAGGCCGAGCGCCCCCTCGGGAGCGGTGGTCTGAGTGCCGAAGAGAGCCTTTATAACCTGCTCATCTATTCTACCCATGACCGAGGAATCGATTACATAGCCGTCAAATCGGGATACCGCATGGCTCACCGCCGCGGTTACATTTGAAATCGAGCCTGTCAATATTATCTCATACTTTCCCGGACAGGAGGGATGGGCGGAAACCATCTCGACACCCGCGCTTTTCAGCGCGGCATCCGCCGCCTCGACCCCCTTGGGAATACATTTCAGTTCTATAACACCGATAGCCTTATACATCACAAACCTCTATCATCTCTTCTTATCTATACGAATGCTGTCCCTCTGCACGCTTACAACTCCGTCAATAGAGGCGCAGATGGACACCGAGAGCCCCTCGCCATACCTGGCAACTATGTCGCCGCGCTGAACATAATCTCCGTCACTGACAACGGGCACAGCGGGCGCGCCGATGATTTTGCCAAGCGGAATTTCCACACGGTCAAACTCCATCTGCCCTACATACTCGGGAACTCTGTCATATTTTCTTACCCCGAGAGCGCTCGCCCATTTCTCGGAGGGTATCATTCGATAGTCCCTCTCCTCGCGGACATCAACATCCTCGGTGGCTATATATTTCATCTTATTTTTTGCAAGCAGAGCCTTGTAGCCGTTTATCACCGCCTTTGGGGAAATACCCTGACTGCAAGCAAGGCTCTCGCAGATGCCACAGCCGCAGCAGAGCGTGGCGTTCAGAACCAGGACCGGCTCAATTTTGGCGGCGCCCATAGCGGTGCGCACCATCTTATGCGGCTCAAGCGGATAGCCCAAGAGGTGGCGCGGACACATATCGGTGCATCTTGTACACTGACAGCAGGCGGTCTCCGCCCTCGCTATTGCCATTTCCTCGTTTATTCGCTTCGCCTCGATTGCCCGCGTCTCGGTAGGCAGAACATTTATCGCCTTGGTGGTCTTGGTTACGACTGCGCTCTGGGGGTTTATCAGCCTTCCCATCGAGGGGCCGCCGTCTATAACGCTCTCCCAGGGGTCAACCACTATCCCCAGCGCATCCAATATATCCTGTACGCGAGTACCGACAGGAACTCTGACGACCGCGTGTCTTTCAACATCGCCACCCACGGTCAACCACTTCTCCCAGACCCTCTCGCCAAGCTTTACAGCTCTGGCAAGGTTGTACATCGTCTCTACATTGTCGACGATGACTCCCGCGGTTATGGGAAGATTGCCGGGTCTGACTATCCTGCCCGTCGCCTGGTATATAAGGCTGATTTCGTCGCCGATCGGGTAGACATTCGGCAGAACCTTGACGAAAATTCCCGTGTCAAGTTCCTCGCCCTCATGCCAGGATAGCCTCTCGGCGGTATGCTCCTTGACAGAGAGCAGAGCCCTCGGGATGTGGCAGAAGTCCATCACCTCGCGGATGCCCACCAAAATCAGGGGCAATTCTCTCGCCATAAGCACATAGTCGGTATATAGGAGTGGCTCGCACTCGGCGCCGTTCACCACCAGGGTGTCAGCCCCGTCGGCAAGCTTGGCATAGGAGGGGAAGCCCGCTCCACCGGCACCAACAATGCCCGACTCCTTCATAAGTTTTCTTAGATCCATAAAGCACCTCGCTCCCTGCCGAGGGAGAAAATTTACTGTTCGCCCCTGGGGCGTGTCAAATTAATCGACTATACCAACGATAACAGCGTCTGCCGGAGCAGAGGTGTTATTGAGAGCAAGCCTGGCGGACGAGCCTGTGGTGATAAGAACGACCTCGCCGATACCTGCGCCAACCGAGTCGATGGCGATGATGTACTCGTCTGTGGGCTGTCCGTTCTTCAGGAGCTGAACCTCCATGAACTTGGAGCCAACCAGGGCCGCCTGCTTCTTGGTAGAGACGATGTGTCCCTTGATAATTCCTCTTAGCATATCTATCTCCTTATTTACACTGACATTCCTTAATTACAGCCACCCTGCAGCCGTTGCCGATTCCGACGGCGTTTGCATCATCGGTATCCACGTGCATCTCCAGGCGGAAGTCCTTGTGTACTCTGACCTGCACGCCGTACCATCTGGTCTTGCGCGTTCCCTCCACATCGACCGTAACATAATCGTTGTCCTGAACGCCAAAGCGTGCGCCGTCCTCGAGCGACATATGTATATGCCTGTTGGCAATGATGCAGCCCTCCTTAAGGGTAACGACTCCCTTCGGTCCTACGATGGTGATGGGGGCAGAGCCGGAGATCTTGCCCGACTCTCTTACGGGAGGCTTAACCTTGAGGGTGTAGGAATCGGTCCTGGATATCTCCACCTGGGAGGCGCTTCTTAACGGCCCCAGCACCCTTACATTCTCGATAGGTCTGAGCGACGGACCGATAATGGTAAGTGTCTCCTTGCAGGCATACTGCCCGGGCTGGCTCAAATCCTTCATGGGAGTTAATTCATAGCCCGCGCCGAAGAGGGTTTCCAGGTCCGCGCGGCAGAGATGAATGTGTCTATTGGATACACCGACAGGCACCGTTCCGTCAAAATCGGCGGAGGGCGCAGGGGCGGTATCCATCCCGGCAATTACTCTTTTTACAATTTCAGCTATCTTTTCGTTCAGATTTTCCATAACCGTATCCTTTCGTTTTGTCAAATCAATTTGTATTGAAGAAGGGTTTGATCGCAATCAAGCCCTTTTTCAATACCCAAAGGCACGAGGCCTTTGGATATTGCTTGAGATTAGCTGTCTCTTACTTAATAGAGGGGAGAAGCTTCTCAACATCTGCGTGGGGACGGGGAATAACGTGAGTAGCGATAACCTCACCAAGAGAGGTTGCCGCAGCAGAGCCTGCCTCAACAGCTGCCTTAACTGCTCCAACATCACCGCGAACCATAACGCTTACAAGTCCGCTACCGATCTTCTCAGAGCCGATAAGCACAACGTTAGCAGCCTTTACCATTGCATCCGCAGCCTCGATTGCAGCTACAAGACCTCTGGTCTCTACCATTCCAAGTGCTTCCATTTTGTTTTCCTCCTATAAAAATATTTTTTATTATCAAATCTATATTTTTAGCCTTTGCCAAAAACCTAGTTAAGTGTGAATGGCTTGACACGGGGTGCCACCTGCCACAGTGAGCAAAAAATCTACGGCAAGCTTCAGCCCGTTGTCAGGAAAGCCATTACATCCGGGTGAGGACGCGCGATCACCTCGCAGCACTTCACCTTTCCGACCTCGGCAGCCGCCTGCGCTCCCGCCTCGAGAGCCGCCCTGACCGCAGAAACCTCACCCTCAACAACAACGGTGACAAGTCTGCCGCCAAGACGCTTCTCGACGTGAATGAGCTTTACATCAGCTGCCTTTACCATAGCGTCGAGGCCGGTTATTGCGGCGACCATCGCCTGTACCTCAAGCAACGCTATTGCCTTCATATTAAGCCGCCCTTCTGGGATTACTTAATAATGGGGAGGAGCTTCTCAACATCCGCGTGGGGACGGGGAATAACGTGAGTTGCGATAACCTCACCAAGGGAGGTTGCAGCCGCAGAGCCGGCCTCAACTGCTGCCTTAACAGCGCCAACATCACCGCGAACCATAACGCTTACAAGTCCGCTACCGATCTTCTCGGAGCCGATAAGAACGACATTTGCCGCCTTTACCATTGCATCTGCAGCCTCAATTGCAGCTACAAGACCTCTGGTCTCTACCATTCCAAGTGCTTCCATCATTTTTCTTTTCTCCTTTTTGTGTTTATATTTTATTTAATTAAATGCTTATTATCTGAGCTTATCCTTGCCCAGAGCAGACAGCCTTGCAAACCACTCGATATCCTCGCTCTGTCTTGCGATAACCTTGTGGGTTATGTAAAGCTCTCTTTTTTCCGCCTCCGCCTTGCCGGCGGCAACCGCAGCCTCAACCGCCGCAGCCGAGCCCTCAACCTTGATTGCCATTACCAGAGGAACTCTGGCAGCATCTCCTGCGGCAGGCTTGTTCTTATCTATGGCAACGACCTTGACATCCGCCGCCTTTGCCATGGCATCTGCCACAACTATCGCGGTCGCAAAGCCGAAAACCTCAATCATTCCAAGTGCCATAGGCTACTCCTTACTCGGCAACATAGCAGATCTTTATTCCCTGCTGGGAAACATTGACCTCCATAGCCTCGTTAAGCTTGTCGAGGGGGAATTCGTGAGTGATAAGCTCCTTGATAGGAATGTTCATCTCTCTTGCCTGACGGAGGAATGCCATAGTGGTGGGATAGTCGTCTGCCGAGTAATCCCAGGAGCCGACAATGGTGATCTCCTTGTTGCACATTGCGAAGTGGGGGTTGACCTGGTACTCTCCGTTGTTTACGAAGAAGCCCATCTCGCACATTCCACCGCCACGGCGGATATACTCATAGATATCCTTGGCAGCTGCGGGAGCGCCGGTGCACTGGAAGGCGAAATCTACGCCAACGCCGTTGCAAACGCTCTTTACAAGAGCAACCCTCTCCTCGAGAGTGGTTATTT
>JAFTRB010000232.1 GCA_017462445.1 Clostridia bacterium | reverse complement strand
GGTTCCGTCCCCTCGGCACACACAAAGGGCAATTAAGAAAGGCTGTACAAGCCATACAGATGCCCACTAAGTGCCGACAAATACACACTTTTGCCCTTAAAATGCCCTAAAATGCCCATTTGCCTATTGTTTTTCCCTTACATAGAAATAAGGCGGTGTTTTTTTGAGGTGTTCACTGTTTTTTTGTGGTGCTGATGCATGAAGTGGTTTTTCTCACTAAGTAGGACTAAGTTTTGGTACTACTGTTATTACTGTTGTGGGTGGTGGCAAACCTATGGGTGGTGAGAATAATTGGTTTTGTATTTTTGAGGCTGATTGGGGTTGTATGGAGACATTTGTTTCGGCACAACCTTGTGTAGTGCATTTGAAACAAAGGCAAATATTCTAACAGAATAACAATAGACCCTTGTTCGAGGTTTCTCGGATGAGGGTCTTTTTGTACTTGTTTTAACTCCACCTCACCTTTCCTCGTTACCTCTCGGAAAGGCTCGGTTCCGTCCCCTCGGCACAACATAAGGGCAATTAAGAAAGGCTGTAAAAGCCATACAGACGCCCACTAAGTGCCGACAAATACACACTTTTGCCCTTAAAATGCCCTAAAATGCCCATTTGCCTATTGTTTTCCCCTTACAATACAATAAGGCGGTGTTTTTTTAGGATGTTCACTGTTTTTTGTGGTGCTGATGTATGAAGTAGTTTTTCTCACTGAGTAGGACTAAGTTTTGGTACCACTGTTATTAGTGTTGTTGGTGGCAAACCTATGGGTGGTGAGAATAATTGGTTTTGTATTTTTGAGGCTGATTTAGGTTGTATGTAACACTCAATAAAAAGGAAGCCCTCGGCGGAATGCCGAGGGCTTTTGTTACGTGTCGGGTTAAGCGGATTATATGTCCGTCGACGTGTCGAATTCGTTCAGCTCGTCTTGTGCGGTGTTCTCCGCTTTTTTGGGGGTTCTTTTTATATCGTGGCGGATTATTCCCACGATGATGGATATAACGGCAATTACCTCGTTGATTGCTCCGGTATACGAGCCGGCGATCATATTATACACAAACCAGCAAGGTCCCACCACAAGCGAAACAAGCCGTATCTTCTTTCCGTCGCGCATCCAAAGTGCCACGGTGGAAAGGACCGAGCCAGCGATTGCCAAGAAGCTGTACCAGCTGTCATAGGTTATTATTCCCGTAATTATCATAACAGAAACAAACGCAATGGGCCATACGGGCACCGATGCCCATTTGTGCTTATCCCTATATGAGAAAATCAGAGTCCTGACAAACGAAATAAGGTCAAGGCAGGCTCCTGTTATGGCACCCAAAAGAACAAGCTGTAAAGAGAAAAGAAGGCTCGCAGTCATCTGCAATTTCATTATCGCCCCTCTCTTTTTCATCTGGAAGGAAGCGAGGGAGCAAACAAGAGATAAAAGACCGATTCCTTGAACGGTTATACCGTATACTATCTTCATAGTAGCAATCTTTTCCTCGGTTAGACCACTGAATAGCCCTATAACAAGTTCAAATATATCAATTTGTATCAAGGGAGCCACACCTTTCAAGAAATATTATATCCGCAGGAGCGAGATTTACCGTCCTGACGATTTGTCCACTCCGCCTATCCTTCCAGCCTTCTTTAAGGACAAGGCTTTCCTTACATTCGCCAAGGTTAGCAAGCGTCATATACACCTTATCCGAGGCGTAAAGCGATGCGTGAACGGAGCTCGGCATATTACCAAGAATCACGCCCACGGGATTAACGTCGATAAACGCTTCCGTCCCCTCCCACGTCATAGGTCTGAACAGGTCGAGATAGGTAAACCACTCCTCTCTGCTTTGGGGATTGTCGGGAATAGACGACCACTCGCTGTATACGTGAGGACCGTCGGGGTGAGAGTCATACCATTTTTTTACTCTGTCGAAATGCAGCTTTTCATCGTTTTGGTGGTTGTATATATAATCTATTCCGGGCACCTCTGCTCTCTCGCCTGTAATCGGTCTGCCGTCAACGCGCAGAACGAACTGCATAAGAGTCATAGAGGAAGCATAGAACATACGCTCTTGCTCTCGGCTAATAAATCTGAAATCCGGGCAGGAGATCAGATATGGATCAAAGACCTTCGTTGCCAGCATACTGTCTGCGCTTCTCACGCCCTCTCCAACCCACAGGTAGTCGTATACTCTCTCGTGAGTCTTGGGTGCAAGGCATTTGCCCTCGTGTATCTTTACTATGCCACCGCCCGACTTGACCTTGCGGTAAATTGTGGAAAGAAGACTGTCAAGTGCCTCATCGTAGGGCAAAAAGCCCTCGGGATGTCCCTCGTAATCCGCGGGGTATCCCATATCGTTGAATATACCGTCAAAGTCGTGGCTATCGAGCAATCGGTCTATCTTATCAAATATAAACGCTCTCCATTTGGCAGATGAGGGATCGCACATTCTATATCTGTAATAGGATGAATTGAGCTCGTATTTTCCAAAGGGACAGAATTCCTCCCTGAAATCGGGATCCCTCGAATCAAAGAATCCCGTGGAAACGTAAGGAATTACCTTGATTTTGAAATCGTGACACAGCTTGATAAACTCGTCAAGCCCCTTTGGATCGTGCGAGGTATATTTGTCTGCTCCCAGAACACGAATGGCATCATTCCATTCCTCGTGTATCTGAATCAAGCCGACGCCCCTCTTTGCAAGACTCTTTATAAGATTGTAGTCATATTCAGTGGGTCTGATTTTAAACGGTGCGGGGTACTCACCGAGGTTATATATTACCTGACCGGGTATGTAATTCTCTATCCTCTCACGGCGTGCCGCTCCGTCGGTCACAGACTCGGCATATTTTATATTATCCGCCCGTCGTCTGCCTTCCTCTAACGTAAACAAGCTGCCCATTTTTACCAATACCTATTCCAGTCACGGCGGAGCATACGCACGAGCGCCTCCATATAGTAGTAATCTCCGTAAATAACGCTTTCGTTGACGCCCATATTATGTCTTACCGAGCTGGTTCCGTGAATGAGAATTGCATTTGAGTCAAGATTCAATCCTCTGGCGGTGTGCGACGTCATAAGGGCGCTCATCATTTCGCATACCTTTTCGCCCCACCTTCCTGCTAAGGCGTGGTCGGGCTCAAGCTTGTTCATCTCAAGCATTCCGCAGACGGCAATAGCCGATGCGGAGGTGTCCTTCAGAGTTCTGATATCCGTAAATACCATATCCCAAGCGGGAACGTTATCCTTCGGCAAAAGCTCTATAAATTTCTCGGTAGCAAGCCTCTGAACGTCACGAAGATGGGTATCGCCGTTATAGCCGTAAGCGAGCGCAAGACCGAGAATAACCCACGCCTGTCCTCTCGACCACACCGAATCGTCAGCATAGCCCTGATCTACCTTAGGCATTATGGGATTACCGTAATTCAGATCCATCATATAAGTATGATAAGCACGACCGTCAGGGCGCACGAGAAGGTCCACGGTGGATTCGAGATGGCGCTCTGCGACTCTTTTGTACTTATCATTACCCGTTTCGTTCGTTGCCCAGAACAAGAGAGGGAGATTAAGATAGGTGTCAACAATGCACCTATTTTCCACGGGATCGTTCATAGCGCCCCACGGCTTAATAAATCCTCCGACGGGCTCAAATCTGCGAAGAAGGGCGTCTGCCGCCATAATAGCGCTTTCCCTTGCAAACTCGTTGCCGGTAATTTTATATGCCGATACCGAATTGAGAGTATATTCAAAGCCCAAATCGTGGTGGTCAAGGTCGTAATCGTTAACGAGCCTCTCACGGTAGCTCAGCAGGTGCTGCTCCGCAACCTCGCGGTACTTTTTCTCGCCGCTCATCTCGTACGCCAACCACAAAAGTCCTGTCCAAAAGCCGCCTGTCCATCCGCAGTTATGTAAAGGTGCGTATTTATTTTTGTGATTTTCGGTGGGGAAATAATTGTACTTGTACTTGCCAAGTCCCTTATCGATACAGGATAGGCAGAATTCTATCTCATTTTCAAGTCTTTCCTTCGTAATCATTCTCTTACTCCTTTATTATTTTACATTTTTCCAGGATTGAATTGGATTAAAGAGTGGGTTATTCGTTTCAGCAGGTGCAGTGCCAAAGGCAACGGTAAGTCGAAGCGACGATACGTTCTTAATATGCACCGTGAGCTTGGAAACTCCCTCATTTTTGTTCTGTCCTGAAATCTCGGGAGAGGTGGGAAGGGGTATCGCGGGAAGGACGGAGAATTCGGCTCCCTCTCCTTCCACGATAGTTGCGTAAAGCTTCTTACCATTTTTTGTAAGCACCGCCACCCTTCCGCCGTCAAGTACGGTTATTTCCGCACGAGTATGAGCAAACCAGTATATTTCCCCGGGAGCGTCAAGCTCAAGCTCATCTCTGATAACGGCAACGCGCCCAGGGCGGTAAAGCCCTGCGCCGCGACGGTAGCTCCTGACACGGTGACTGTCGCGATAGGCATTCGAAAGCTCACCGACGGCGTATCCCACGTCGGGGGTGGAGCCGTGCTCCACAATTCTCGCGATACCGCCCCACTTCATACTGTAATCAGCGTCGGGGTTTATTACCACTACATTATGCCCCTCGTCACGGACGCGATAGCAGTTAAGGTAATTCGGGAGAGTGTAATCGTCCTTTGCGAGATCAAAGAAGAAGCTTTCGCCGAGGGCGTCCAAAACGAAGGCACCGCAATCCATATGGTCGTGCCCCTCGCCCGAAATGGGATCGTCGCAGTGGAAGCCGAGCCACATAGCGTTCTTATCAAAGCCCGTTCGCATAGTTGCCACCTCTGCAACGGGCAGGCAACTATCAAGTGGGAGGTCGATGCCGACGGCGGAAGAAAACCGAGTGTCATAGAGGTAAAGATCCGCCAGCCTTCTGCAAGGATCGAGCTCCTCCTCCGTCATTATTTTTTCTATTCTCGGTGCCGCCGCCCCCATATCGTTGAAGAAGGAGGCAAAAAGCATAGTTTCGGGGGGGATATTGTTTCCCGCCTGACGAGATAGGTCACAGTCGTGGTAATCAAAGGTTGACACGGGGCCGTTCATTGCGAACATATACTCGTCGGTCATTCTCATTCCAGGCACGTCAATATACCCGAAATCCGTACCCGCGCAGCTCATAAGCGCGCACACAAGGTAGGAATAGTGCTTCATACCGTAATACCAGTATGCGTGCCCCTCCTCGTAGGCTCCGTAAGGAGCGAAAAGACTTAACGACCGTCTTATATCGTAAATGGGTTGCTCGATGGCGCGCTTCGCCTTTTCGAGCTCCTCGCCCGCCAGCTCGTCAATAATAGCCATAGCTCCGACGGCAACACCTGAAATAACCAGACGCCAGTTATCGGCGAGCTCGCCGCGCCAATTCCATGATCTTTCTCTCGGGAGATCGTCGAAGTCCTGATTTATGGGGTAAATCGCCTTTTTGACAATTGCCTCGCGTATAGGCTTGCGCCTTTGCTCTCCCATCCAGCCGTAAATCCAGTCGTAGGTAATGCCGAGGGCGACCGCCATTTCGCCAACATCAAGGAAATGATACGGGTTGAAGTCCTTGAAGCTCGCGCAGTGAAGCATTGTCCTATATGCCCTTTCAGCATATACTTCATCCCCCGACACGAGGTATGCAGCGGCACAAACAAGCATCTGCGTTGCGTTGCCACGGCAAACCTCAAGCAGACGTATTCCGTCGGGAATCGCGTAATCAATAGGGGCAGCGGTCAACGTTTCGTCGGCGAACCTCCTTACGTCGCCGTATATACGCTTGTATACAGCATCGCCCCCATCGGAAAACACCTCGCGCCTGATGGCGTTGATTTTTTCCTCGGTGAAAATAAGCCTCGGGTGTCCTTGGTCGGGGAATCTTTCGCGAATAAGCCCGAGCATTTCATCACCGCTGACGTCCTCGAATACGAACGCCTCGGCAATATTACGCATAAGTCTCATATTTTCGGTCCAGTCAAGCAGCTCGCTGACGTCCTCACGCGAGTATATTGCAAGACCGTTTATCTCGGTATGGAGGTAAAGCCCGAAGCGAGAGCACAGCTCTTCAAGAGCTTCATACTCTCCCGCGCTTCCGCCTGCCTTACCGATGCTTCTTAAAAAGAATTCGGTAGGAATCATAAGCCTTCCGCTTTCAATATACGGTGTCACCGTGTGATCGGGGGACATATATTGCTTTTCTCCGAATACGAGAGCCGCGCTCTTGTTCGCGTACACTGCAACTATTTTTGAAAAAAGCTCGTCGCGTCTTGCGTCGATACCGAAAAGCTCTTCCTTTACCATTAGCATCTCCTTAATAAATCCGATTGTTTGTTTTTCATTCCGACAACCACAGTATAGCATAATGTAAAACGTTTTACAAGTGTTTTACCGAAAATGTTGACTTTTATTTATTGGAGTGGTAAAATACTCTTATAAAAGAGGTGTATTATGAGCAACAAACGAATTACAATATGTGATATAGCGGAGGAATTAGGCGTATCCTGTGCGATAATTAACCGCGCGCTTAACGGCAAAAGCGGAGTGAGCGACGAGTTAAGGAAAAAAATCCTCGCCACTGCCGAGCGTCTTGGTTATAGGGCAAACAAGGTTGCGCGCAGTATGGCAAGAGCAACGATTACTCTTGGAATAGTTATTCCCTCGTCGTGGCAGGACTACTTCTCTCCCTTAAAGGATGGAATAAGCAATGAGCTTGACCTGCTCCTGGATTACAATGTTGTAGGAAGATATTATACCGTTAAAAACAGCCTCTCCCACGCAGATACGGCTGACTGCATAAAGCAATGCATAGAGGACGGGGTGAGCGGGATCGTTCTTTGCGACGTTCAGCCCACGGGAATGGAGGAATCGTTCGAAATTCTGAGGAGCCGAGGCATTCCCATTGTGGTTATTGGAGATGCTGAGGGGGTTTCCGAAAAGTGCCTCACCGCAATTCGCACCGATGCGCGTATGTCAGGACGGATGGCGGGGGAGATGCTCTCGCTTATGACTCCCGAGGGCTCCTGCGTGGCGGCGTTTTTAGGCAGTATGACAAATTTGGAGCACAGAGACAAGGCACAGGGCTTTACCGAGGAAATAATAAAAAGCGGCCGTTTCGTTTCGGGAATATTCGAAACGCTTGACGATGAGAATATAGAGTCGAAGCTTATATCCGAGATATTCCCTTCAGATATAAGCGGCGTATACCTTGCGACCACGGGCGCCGCCCCTATTGCGGATATGCTGAGGGAGCGCGGTATAAGCGTTAAAATAGTTGCAACCGACACGGGAAGCACGGTGGCTGACGGAATAATCGACGGAAGAATACAGTGCACCATATTTCAAAATCCCGCCGAGCAAGGCAGACGTGCTGTGCGGGCGTTATACGAGTTTCTTGCGGAAAAGACCGTTCCACCCGAAAAGATATACATAGTGCCCCAGCCTGTCCTGCGTAGTAATCTTATGGAATATTCTCACTTAGCCCCGAAAAACATACAATAATTTAATAACCATTTGCGAAAAGGTGACGGTAATTAAGTTATATAGGTAGAAGGGGCGGCAGAAATGCCGCAAATAATTCGAGTTTGAGGAGCCATTATGAATATCTTCAAGAAGCTAGCCGCAAAAATCAGAGCAAGGAAGGCAAGGCGCGATGCCGAAAAGGGCAAGCGCGAGGGCTGTTGGTACAACAACGCCCACGAAAAGAAGAAAAGCGCCTGGAACGCCCCCGTCGAGGGAGAATATTTCGACGGCGCGCAATTCGATATGGCAGAAACGAACAAAATAGCGAAAAGATAAGAATAAACCACCCCCTCAGCAGAGCGCTGGGGGGATTTTTGTACTTAAATTGAAGAAAATGCTTTCGTTATAATTTGCTATTTTCTTACAAGCATTCTTTTTTAAAACAAAAAACGGATGCTCGATACCTTGCGGTAAAGAGCATCCGTCGTATATTCACGGTTATTAAACCGGACTACAATTTGATTAGATAATAAATCACCTAACCAAGATAAATCACCAATCCCAATCACCCTGCTCTATTTCCAAGATGGAGGTTTCTGTTCCTTTTGAGGTGCTGATAATATCGGTTTCATTAAGTCTTGCGATCATAATTAACGGAGTTGAATATTCTTTATTATTCATACGGGCCTCCTTCATTCCAAAACGCTCAAACGATAGGCGGAAGCGCTCTCGGAATATTTTATCATTCGCTCAACAAGCCTGATTAAAGCTTCGTCCGAAGAATAATTCTCGCAGATGTAATTGTAATAGGAATAGATATTATAGTTATGTGTGACAGAGGCGCCGTTGATCTCTACCGTGAATGAAATATCGTCACACAGCTGATATGCATACAGCTCAATCGCAAGGAATTCTTTCCCATTCGGGTCTGTATCCTGTTTTGCTTCAACGGTCACGCCTCCTACCTTGAATACAAAATCCTCCTTTGAATATCCCTCCTGAAGATAGAACCTATATTTAATTATGCTGTCAATATTCAAGCAGCTGGATCTAATGGCTATATTATCGGATGGGCTTAGCATTTCCTTTGAAAGGTCCGGCGCATTGCCCAAATCATACTCATAGCCTATCAGCAAATTGATTTTCTCTACATATTCGCTTTCGATGTTCTTGTATGTATATGCTGCGCGTGCGTATGAAAGGGTATCCATCATCAATTGCTTTTCCTCTGTCGAATAATTGCCGGAAATAATCGTCTTTGCATAATTGAAGAGGCAGAAGCTCTTTCTGACAGTCACGCTTTCGCCATTTTCGCTCAAAAGAACAGAAAGAGATATATCACGCAACATATCATCAACAGAAAGCTGTACGGGAACAACATAATGCTCTACCCCATCGAGAATAACAGTAGCGCAGGATGAGATATTTATTGCAGAATCGTCAACTGCTATCTCTGTTACATTGGTTTTAGGAATATAGATGTTGAAAATGCAATTTGTCCAAAGAGTAATATTCATCTTTGCTCCAAAATCCTTTATCAATCTCGGAACAACCGTATACGATACCGTAGTCTCATCACTCGTTGCAGGAATAAAAACAACACTCACACCCTTATCGTCAACCCATACATTATCTGTACCCGGAGCGGTTACATCGGCCGGCAAGATCATCGTCAGATATTTACCGTTTTCATTTGCCTTTAATACCACGCTATCCGCTCTGCCATTTGTATTGTCATTCATAAGAGCAAAGCCGTCAAGGTAAACCGCCTTATTGGCTTTTATGGTAACGCCCGCAAGGGTTGCATCAACAACGATCTTGTCGTAGCCTGTATCGGGCAAAAGCTTAAGCATAGTGATATCAGATGAAGAATTTATATAATCAAAGGTACAATCGGTAAAATCCGCATCTACATTGATAGAAAGATCTTCGGGTGTAGCGCTGTATCCCGATTCGGTGTTTTCGAAGATAAGGGTTGTACCGTACGGAGAGGTAAATACTATATCCTCAAAGGCGATGGAAATATAAGCATTCTTTGTCACCTTGCTATCATAATTCACACAGCACAGGGCTTTTCCGCCGCCGCGATAAATCTCTCCGTTTCTGAATATATAGGTTCCCTTATGCTCAACATCACCCGTAATAGACGAGTTGGAGGTACACTTGATATTTATCAAATAACCGGCGCCCGCCTTGTAGAGCCTGTTACCGTTCATCTCGACGGTCAGACTTCCACGGAAGTCAGAAAGAACCGTGTGCGCGGTCTGCTCGGCTGTGCGCCGCATAAACAGTACATAGTCTGCAGAATTGTCATAATTTTGCATTCCCGCAGTTGCTGCGCCAAAGTCTCCGTATGCTCCAACGAAGGTTTTGTCGGTCTTAAAAAGAACAAAGGGGTAGGTCTGTATATTGGAATACATCCCGGGAATAGTGCCGTATTCTGTTTCAACATCCTGCTGTACTGTTTTATCGGGGATGGTGAAGGTAAATTGGTTTCTATCCAGATAGTATTTATCCTGCTCTGTCGAATACCATTCAACGGCAACCGTCTTTCCGTCAGCGCTTACATGGAAGAGCGCGACCATTCCTGTTTGATATTTGTAGTCGCTGTAAGCATCAAAGTTCTGTGGGTCAACGAGGAACTGGGTAACAGTGTTTCCGTAAATGCCTACATCCTGACGCCATACCAAATTCTCTGTGGGATCGTGTCCACAGAATACATATTCAACATTTTCATATTGAGATGCCAGCTTTGTCCAGATTTGATCTCCGTTGTTCTTGCCCGTTGTATCATCTAGGTCTCTCGGAATAAGCGTCTTATCGGAGGTCAGATATGTTCCGTCCTTCGACATATAACCGTGCGTGGTAATGATTACCTTGTGATCGGGATTGGCCTCAATTATTTCACCCGCCCACTTCAGCATTCCATCGGACGGGCCCCAATCAAGCCCAAAGAGAAGATATTTTGTACCACCCATTGTGAAACGCATATAGTAGCCAATGAGGCTCTTTGTTTCGGGGTAATAATAGCCTATGTCTGCATTCGCAAAGTTTGTTTCGGTGCCGAAATATTTATTGAACTGCGAAACCGTATCGTGTCCCTTGCCCCAAACTAATGAATAAGGGATCCCCACATCAGAAAGCTTGGTGAGATTATCAAGGGCTATCTCCCACTCGCCGTCAAGGCTCTTTTCGGTTATGTCACCAACGCCAATAACAAATTCTATCTTCTGCTTTTCCTTATTCGCTACTATCCAATCATATATAGATGCCATATATGCCGTATCGTTGGTTTCGTCATCATCGCTTGCATTGAGATAATCCTGGTAACACAGCTTTTGGGTATCACCTACCACTACAAAGGTATATGCATAGTCATCCGGGTTGACCTCGCTTCCTACCCAAGTCGGCTTCAACTCATAGAGATACTGAGAGCCCTCCTTTCCACTCAGGGAGAATGCTGCCTCAACACCGCCTGCCGTGGCTACATTCAAGGAGAAGCTGTCGCTTGGCACGAGCAGAGATGTGTACTTGCCCTCATATTTACCAAAAACAACCTTATCATCGGCATCCATTTCAGACAGAACAAAATTTGTAGTCGGGCAAATAATTTTACCACCCCTTACAGTAACCTTTGCTGTGTCAAGGGAGCCGCTATTTGCTCCTGTAAACGGAACATATTTATTAGTGCCACCAGATGCATCTAAAATACAATCGTTGAGTGTAATACCTATCATATCATACTCCAGGTTGAAGAAGGTGCAGGATGTACCCACGCGTATGAATTTACATCCAGTAAAGGTAAAGCTGTCGGTAGTGGTATCTCCATACTTATCATCTGCATTAACTATAAACGCAGACGCTTTGATGTCGAAGGTACAATCGGTTGCTTCAACGGTAACCTGACGCCCGTGATATATATTAAAGACAGAACGATAGACCTCGCCATTGAAGGAGCAGCCCTTCATCACAACCTTTACGTTTTCATTCGCATTACCCGTGCTGTTTGCGATAGAAAGCAACGCATTGGCTTTGGTAAGAGTAGCATTACATTCAAATGTGCAATTAGTAAATTTTAACTCACCTATTCTATAATCAAAGGATGGTTGATTTGTACTGGAAACAAACTTGACTTTCTCTGCCTCAAAGGATGTGTTGTTACTGCTTCCCGAATAAATTATATTATATGCATTATTTATTGTACGGTTTTTGAATACCAGCCGAGTGCTTGCATCAGCGTTAAAACGGCTATACTGTGGTATTGTCAGGGAGAAACCTGCCAGATCGACTGTGAGTGCGCCGGGAGTAATCCTGTACTGCTTACTCGAGCTTGTGCCGTTAGGCACATCCATATTATTTACAAGCACTATACTGCAATTTGCATCCTGGGCAAAGGTGACAAGCTCCTTTGTGAAGGATGTTCCGTAATAATAGCAATAAAGCGCGCCGTCTGAGCCTATAAGCTTTGCTCCACATTCACTAACGGGTACATCTACATAGGTATTCGTGCTTTGATCGTATGCCGATACCGTTGTCGCTTCGCTTCCTTCTCCGAAGGCGGTTAGTGAAAAAACGGCTAAGGCTGCTAAAGCCAGCGTTAACGCAATAATGATTTTTACCTTTTTCATAATTCCTCCAATTATCCGTGATTAAACAAAATATCCTTTTGCCAAGGCTACACATCCCGCCAAAGCATTTATAAGTGCTTTGAGTGTGCAGAGGTTGACAAAAAAGCTGTTTTGTTATATAATCATTGTAGCATACTAAAATGTTAAAATATATGCAAATTCAGATATGATTTTTTAGAATTCTGGTACAGATTCAGGCGCTTTAGCAATAAAACAAATCAAAACTATATTTTCTTTCTTATGACGGAGGTACATGCAGGAAATGCGTTCACATTACTATGGGACACAGCTAGAAAATATAATATCAATATCCGAATTGATAACCTGCTTCAGCAGAAAATACCGTAAATACTATTCACACGCCGGTGAAAAGCACGCCTTTTACGAATTGATCTTAGTTCTTTCGGGACATATGAAAATAACGGTATCAGGGATAGATTACGATGTTGAAGAAGGACAGCTGATGATTATTCAATCCGGAGCATTTCACTCGGTGCGTGACGAAAGAGGGACATCGACTGAATCGGTTATTTTAACCTTTTCAGCCTACCCCTTCCCCGAAATATCGGGGCTCTATTCTCTTTCAGATGAATTGAGAGAGGAATATCTGAATATTTTTACAGAGTATCCCAAGTGTTTCAACATCATAACCGTGGATGAAGCGCGCTTTGAGGGTGGTTTCGCAAAAAATGCCACCAGGTCATTCGTCAGAGGTATCAAGCCGGGAATGGATACCCGGGCGTTGATTTTAGTGAAAAGATTAGAAAAGTTTATACTTGAGCTTATAGATTCCGGATCCAAGGTTGAAAAAAAGGAAACGGAGGAAATCTCAAAGTATATAGTCAAGATACTGACCGTTATGGAGGAGCATATAAAGGAAACAATTACCACCGAGCAATTAGCAAGAATGTGCAATATTAGCGTATCGCTTCTGGAGAAAGAGATGCATAAGCGCTTTGGCTATGGGGCGATAAAGTATTTCAATATGTTGAAGATGCAAAAGGCCTTAGAGCTGCTTGTTGACGGAATGTCTGTCAGGGATGTTAGCGAGGAAATGGGCTTTTCGAGCCAGAGCTATTTTTGTACCGCCTTCAAGCGGAATTATGGTTTTTCGCCGTTACAGGTAAAAATGAAAGATATGGAATTGAAGCAAACACAAATAGGAACGATATAAAGAAAGGGCTGAGTCAAAAGCTTTTCAAAAAGCAAGTGACTCAGCCTTTTTATATTCTCGTTTTCCTGATGAATGATAAATGTTAATCAAATAAAGAGCAAGCTACACGGCAAGCGCAGATAACGCCGGGGTATCTGCAAGGCTTGACAAGAGATTTCATACGCAAGCTGGTGGCGTTGCCTATGCAACTCTTAAGCTACCTTTATTTACGCCCAGGAGCCGGTGCCGTATTTGTAGGTGTAGGTGGCATCGGTGCAGATAATAGTGTAGCTTGAGACGCTGTAATTCCAAAGACTATCCTTGCTTACAGACTCCCATTTTTCCTTTGTGCCTTCAAAGCTGATGGTTAGCGAGCATCCCTGGAAGGCACTGGCGCCAATGCTTGTGACATTACCGTGAAGGTTTATTGTTTTCAGATATGAATATGCAAACAAATTATCGGGGATTTCTGTTATTGCCGTGGGAAGGGTGAAGCTTGTTATTGAAGAATTGCGGAAGGCGCCACTCTTAATTTCCTTTATTGTATCCGGGAAATTGATTGTTGTGGCGGAGCAATATGCCAGCGACTCCTCTCCGATAACCTCCAAGCCCTCGTGAAGATTGATTTCTACAAGCGTGTTGCAATTATAGAAATAATGGTAGCCGAGAGTTTTACCCTTTGTCAGTGTTACACGGACGAAGGATGTAGGAACCTGATAATCAAAGAAACTTGAAACCGTGAAGCCCTCAACAATAGGCATTGTTATCTCGGTTAGTCCATTGCATCTTAGAAGCATTTTGGGCCCTATATATGTTACAGTATCCGGAATTGTGAGCTTTCCGATTGCAGAGCAATAGCCGAACGCCTCGCTTCCTATGCTTGTAAGCCCAACCGGCAGGTTTACCGTAGTCAGACTACGGCAATAGTAGAATACGCAATTACCTACGGTGCGAAGACTGCTTGGCAAAGATATGGTCGAGAGAGATGAGCAGGAATCGAACGCGTTATTCCCGATGCTTGTTATCCCATCCGGAATAACAATAGTGGTAAGTGAGGCGCAGCCTTTAAAGGCATATTTACCTATCGTGGTTACACCGACGGGAATTGTAACACTATTCAGACCTATGGCGTCCTGGAAGGCAGAATCCTTGATTTTTGTTGTACCCGCGGGAATTACAAAATCGGCAATACCAAGCGAAACTAGCTTGGTATATGAGCCATCGATAGCATTCTTATTGGCCTTCAGCACATCATAGATATCATCGGGGATATTCCAGTCATCTAAGCTATAATCAAAACCCTCGATAAGCTCAACCGCCAGGCGATAATCACCTTTAAGCGAGTATTCAAGGGCCACATCGGCCAAATTATTCTCAATAAGCTCAAGCAAATCGGCAGAGTCCCTGTAATCATCCAGCTCCCTGAATAGCTTTACTGCGCCAAGATAATCGCCCTCGGCAACCATATTTTTGGCTGTGAGGTATTGTTCTTCCTTGTTCGCCATCTCTATTCGGGTAGCCTCTCGCTTGCATTCCTCCGCCCTGTCCTCGCTATCCTTGTAGCCACGAAGCTTCTCGAACAATTCCTGAGCCTCGGCGTACTGCCCGTTGTCAAAGCAGGTTGTAGCGGCGACATACTGCTTATCCGCATAGGCGGTGTCATAGGGCTTGACAACCACATCCTCAATCTCATAATTGCGAACGGTGCCATCCTCAAAGCGAAGCTCGGTGATACAGAACAGAATTTCGAGCAGCTCAAAGCGGGTGTTCCAAAGCTCGGCTGAGTCATCATTCCTGCTCATCCTCCAGGTGAGTGTCCAATCATCACGTATGCTCGGGAGGAACTCGCCGTCAAAGTGAGCGTCCCCGTTTGTCAGGATGTTACCGTCACAGTCCTTGACCTTGAGATAGCCTACAATCCTTGTCGCATTGTGGCTTGTATTGTTTGTGAAATCGATATCAAAAATAACCCTTACCGTGCTATCATCATAGTCATCATTGCTTTTGTCGGTAATTTCAACCGTGAAGTTTGACTTATCATAGCTTGCGCTATGCGCGCTTATAGCTCCGGCAATAGCGGCAATTATAGCGATAATACCGCCGATTATAGCGGCGGCAATCAGGGCAAAGACGGCTATGGTTACGCCCTTCTTGGTGGCATTTTTCGCCTGCAAGCGCTTTAACCTATCCTCGCACTCCTGTTTTCTTTTTTCGCTATCGCGGTAGTCGCCAAGCTCCTGAAAGCTCTTAATCAGACGGCGAAGGACATTCTCGGAGTCGGCATTCCTCATATCCCTGCACAGCATTTGGTATTTTTCTTCGCTTTGCGCCTCGGCAAGCCTATTCCTTGCCGTAGTCAGATAGCTTTCTATCTCGGCGGCAAGATATGTATCGGCAAATCTGATAAGAAGCCGATAGTTCTCGTTGGTATCAAAGAGCTTTTTGCTATCGGCAAGAGCCTCCTTTTTGTAAATCCTACAATCGGCAAGCAGCTTATAGAGATACGCCTTGGCGTAGTGAGGATCGCGCCTGATGATTTCGTCGCAGAAGCGGTAAACCAGGCTCCACATCTCCGCCTGCAGGGCGACCTCCGCCTTATTGCAAAGCTCTGCCACCGACTCGTGAATGATGTTGTCTGTGGAGAGAGCCGTGGTGTAATCCAACAGTCCGTCGCCGTCAATATCCACGCCCTCCGGCTCGGTATGCTCTGCTTGACCGGTCTGCTCCTTATATTTCTGTAAATCCGACAGCGAAAACTGGACAGCGCAGGAATCGCACTCGCCAAAGGTCTTGCCCTCGGGTATAATTACTGTTCCGCCACACATGGGACATTTTGCTTTGATAGCAGCCATAGTAGCTTCCTCCAAGATGATAAGATATTATTTTACAGTTTATTTTAACATAAGCGAGGAGGATTGTCAATGCGCTTTACTTTTTTGAAGGAGGTTATTCTACTATTGCATTTTCCCTATGATAGTTGTATAATAAAAAAGAAATATGGCTTGGCATTCACAAGGAGAGATGTATGAGAGAGATTCAGCTTATGAAAAAGAAGGTGCTTCCCGACGAGGGGGAGGTGCTGTTTGAGCTTGCTGATTTTGACGATTTGGCGCTTTTCGACCTATTCGACAAAAAATGCGGTAGGTGGTATACCGAGGATGGCTGGCTTGTGGGCGAGAACCGCGAATGCTCCGCCGCTATGTGCGTGACCAAGGCGAATTACACAGGCAACCTGCTTATTGAATTCGATGCTGCCACCGTTGCGCCCGCTACAAGAGACATAAATGTTACCTGGCACGGAAGCTGGAACGAGGAGACGAATACACGCGAGATGGGCTATGTGATGGGTGTTAACGGTTTTTGGGAGGGGCGCGTGGGCTTTGAGAAAAGCCCTGAATATGACCTGCTTGTACTAACCGAGCTTTTCAGTTTTGAGCCAGGGCGAGTTTACCATATTTCCGTGGGAAGCTTTTCCTTGCCCTCGGGCGCTGTTCGTATTTTTATGGCGATAGACGGTGTGGTTGCGCTGGAAATAACAGATCCCTGTCCAATTGATATAAACAAATACGGCTTCGTCGGCTTCGAGGCATTCTGCACACGGGTAAAGTACAAGAACCTTAAGATAATGAGACTTCCGCTCATAGATGACTATAAGACCTATACTCCCGAATTCTGATAAAAAGGCTTTTGGTGGGGAACCGAAAGAATGGCTTGATTTATAAAAAGCGAGCATACATTTTGGCACTATGCCTTGTATGCTCGCTTCATTTTTTACTGCTCTGCCCTTTTCTTCATCAGCCTCTCGGTTATCAGGTAATAAACGAGATAGAAGGCTGCAATATATAGGTAAAACAGGAGGACAACCACTATTGGATAGATTACAGGGTTGCCACCGCAGAGGTTGAATACTATGTCATAGGGCGTTCCGTCACCGCGCATTAAGAACATATAGTTGTAGTCCACAATGCGGTTGACTATGTAGGATAGAACGCAGAACACACTGACGATGCAAATACCGATGGGGATATTTCTGCGCTTCATGCTTATCATTCCACAGAAGAGGATGTAGAGCGAGCAGAATCCCGAGATGGTATGAGTCAGGGTGGTATGGATTATATCATAGGAGAATATCGGGAAGCAAGAATAATCATTGCCTGCGCCGTATGTGCCAAGGGTTGCGCCAAGAATGCCGAAGATGAAAACAAAGTCGAGCGCTGCTTCCTTTACACGTCCTCTGGAAAAAGCGGCAAGCGGAATTGTTATAAGCTGGATGCTGCAGAGGAAGAGGGGCAGAAGATATACCCACTTCATCGGGTCCTCGGAGCGTATGGATACTAATACAATCCTGATGATTTCGAGGCTGTCTATTGTTATTGCCGCTATGGCAAGGATTTTATTCTTTTCCTTTTCGGTTTTGTTCCTTTGGCGCGAGCCGATAATAATCGCCATAACAACCATAAGAACCATAAAGCTTGTTACAAACACAAGATGCTGCCAGGACAAATAGCCCTCTGCGGGGCGATCGTAGCCGCCAAAGCCGAAAAATTCCTTTATGATGCCCATATAATTACCTCCCATCGAGTACATTATATAGCATGCTTGACAAATGTTCAATATTTAGCGCAATATTTAATTATATTTAATAATGTGGCGAGAAAGGTCGGGTGGCGGTGGGAAAAGAGTGGGTATGCCTTATTTTTGGCTAATAACTATAATTTTGATACAATACTTTATTGTGTTTTCTCGATTTCAGCAATATACAGAATTATATTTCTACTTTCGCCACTTTCATATTCACTAACAATATATTTGATTTTCAAATACTGACCGTTTTGTGAAACAACACCGCCGTGAGATGAGGTAGTATTGTAACCGTTCATGATTTCAAAATCGGTGTATTCAAAGTAGATACCGTCTATTTCAAAATGCTCCGTATCGTGCCCTTCGTATGGCATGGGATGGAAATTTTCAACATATCCCTCCACAT
>JAFTRB010000231.1 GCA_017462445.1 Clostridia bacterium | reverse complement strand
TCGTCACACCCACCCCTCGGGGGATCTAAAATAATCACATCGGGCTTGATTTTCTCGCCACGGGTGCGCTCTGCCTCTTCAAGCAGCCTTTCGGTATCCTTGGCATCGCCCACATAGAACTCGGCGTTGGTAATGCCGTTTGCCTCGGCGTTCTCCTTGGCGCATTCCACGGCGCTCGGAACGATTTCAATTCCAATTAGCTTCTCGACATCTCTTGCCATAGATAGACCGATAGAGCCTGCGCCACAGTAAAGGTCAAGCAGGGTGTCGGTGGGCTTAAGCTGGGCAAGCTCTCGCGCCTTAGCATAGAGAAGCTCGGCGCAATCGTGGTTCACCTGGTAGAAGGATGGGGCAGTAATCTTTAGGCTAACACCTGCCAAAGTGTCAAATATATAGTCCCTGCCAAAGAGGGTAATATAATCCTTGCCAAGCACCACATTTGTTGCCTCGCGGTTAATGTTAAGCAATATGCCGACAATGTCGGGGAATTTTTCGCTCATCTCCTTAAGAAGCTCCTCGGAATGGGGCAGGGAAGTGCCGTTAATAACCAAGGTGACAAGCACCTCGCCCGAGACCTCGCCGCGGCGAAGATATATGTGCCTGACAAGTCCTCTCCCGCTTATCTCGTCATAGGCAGTAATCGAATTTCTCTCCATAAAGGCGGTAATATACTCACAAATCTCGGAGAAGATTGGCGGTGTCAGGGGGCAATCGCGCACAGGAGTAACCCTGTGGCTCTTGGGAGCGTAGAAGCCAACCTTAATTTCGCCCTCCACCCTTGCTACGGGATACTGAGCCTTGTTACGGTAGCGAAGCTCGCTTGGCGAGGTGGTAATGGGAGCGGTCCTGATATGCCCTAATGCCTCGGTGTCAAAGAGTCGGCGCACGCCGTCCTCCTTCAGTTTGCTTTCGCTCTCGTAGGATATATTCCTGTAGGCGCAGCTCTTACAGCTTCCTGCGGGGCATCTGCCCTCTATGCGGGCGGCGGATGGGGTAATCAGCTTCTCCAGCCTTCCAACAAGAAAAGAGGAGTTAACCTTGATGATCCTGACCTCGCACTCGTCACCGGGGACGGTATCGGCAATAAAAACAACAAGACCATCGACTTTTCCAACCCCAAAGCCCAGGTCGGTAAGATCCTCAATATTCAGTTTGATAACGGAATTCTTTTTTAACACGGTTGCGCCCTCTTTTTGAAAATGTAAACAATTGTTGTCTTATATAAACTCTTCCTTGAATTTGTTCCTGTATTCCTTGGGTGTCATACCAAAGGTCTGGCGGAAGGTCTTGGTAAAATAGGAGGCATCGGTAAAGCCTGTCTCCTCTGCTATCTCGGCAATGCTCTTGGCTGTTACTTCCAGCGCACGCTTTGCCGCCTTAAGCCTGTATGAGATAATGTACTGTCGCAGTGTGATGCCCTTCCTTTCCTTCAGCACCCTGCTGACATAGAAGGGGTGGTAGCCAAAAATTGCGCCGATCTCTGTGTTGGAGATTTCGTCTCCTACATTATCGCGGATATAGCCGTCAAGCTCCTCGACCATTCTTGCCGGGAGCGCATGCTCGTCTACCGTCTCTGCAATCTTGATAAGCAGAAGCTTAAGCATGGCGGAGAGCTGTGCAAGGTAGTGTCCCTCTGCTGATGTAAAGATGTTACTCATACGAAGAAGATTATCTCTTTCCGCCTCAAAGTCCTCGAGGTGTATAACCCTGTCAAAGGGCTCGCACTCAACCGTTAAATGGCATTTTGCAGGGTCGAATTCGCCCGAGGGAACGGGGGATATCCTCTCTCTCGGCTCGGGCATATCGTAGGTCGGATCAAAGCACACCACCACCATAGAGAGATACTGCCCTTTCAGCTTATAGGGGACGCCTGCGGGGATAAATACCAGATGTCCCGCAGACAGATGCCCAAGCTTTTTTCCGCCGACAACAGCAGATACATCTCCGCTTACTATGTACAGAATTCGCGAGTCATAGCCCACGCATTCCTCTTTTCTGTTAATAACCTCATAGTTTGATACCGAGCGTATGAGGGGGTTGAGATATTCAAGATTCATCTTTTTATCCTGTTCTAAATTATTACGCACTCGCGCAGAAAATATTTTTCCAGATATAGTTTAGCACACACGGGGAAGAAAATCAACAAGATATTTATAAAATAATATTTTATTTTTATATAGAGTGACTCCGCCCGCAAGCTCGCATTAATCCGGGG
>JAFTRB010000230.1 GCA_017462445.1 Clostridia bacterium | reverse complement strand
GGAGCATTCGGCAAGGGAGTCTCCTCCCTGTAAACCATAACCATCTCAGGAGGCGAGCCTCTTCTTCCCGATCTGCCCAGACGCTGTAAAAAGCCGGAGACGGTGGTCGGCGAGCCAACCTGCGCTACTCTGTCCAGCCTTCCGATATCTATTCCAAGCTCAAGGGTAACTGTTGCGCAGGTAACGGCGCGAAGCACAGACTCGTCCTTCATCCTCAGCTCGGCGTCCTCGCGAAGCGAAGCCGACAGGTTCCCGTGATGGATAAGGAATACATCTGTATCTCCTCTCGCTCTGGCAATCTGCCTGAGCGTTGCTGTTACAAGCTCGGTCTCCTCTCTGGAATTGGAAAATACCAAAGCTTTTTTATTGTCGAGAAGATCGTATAAATACTCATAGCCCGGGTCAAGCTTTGCTCTTGAGCCTCGCAGCGACTCATCCGCTACGGCAACCATCGGGTCTATCGATTGATTTTCAAAATCATTTTGGATGAAGAAATGCTCCATCCCAAGCCTCCATTTAAGGGGAAGCTTCCTTGGCTTCGGCGCTAAAGTCTCTCTGCCGCTGCCTGCGCCAAGCCACTCTGAAGCCAACGCAAGGTCGCCAATGGTTGCGCTGAGCCCTATTCTTCTTGGCGAATAACCAATCAATCTGGCAAGACGGGAAAGCTGACAAATAACCTGATTACCCCTGTCAGAGCCAATCATAGTATGAATCTCGTCAATAACAACATATCTAAGACCGCTGAACAGCCTTGGAATATCATTTGAACGGTTCATAAGCATCGACTCAAGCGACTCCGGAGTTATCTGTAAAATGCCCTCAGGCTTCTTTAACAATCTGCTTTTATGCGATACCCCGACATCTCCGTGCCAGTGCGTCACGGGAATCCCTGTCATATCAAGCAATTCATCAAGACGGTAAAACTGGTCGTTGATAAGCGATTTAAGCGGCGCAATATAAAGAACAGATATGCTTTGTCGAAAATCCGCGTTATCCAGTATATCGGATATGATCGGAAAGAAGACCGCCTCGGTTTTGCCCGATGCCGTAGAGCTGGAAAGGAGAAGGTTTGCCTCTGTGTCGAAGATAATTCTTGCAGCCTCAAGCTGGATCTCTCTCAGCTCGCTCCAGCCGTGGCTATATATATATTCTTTGATAAAATCAGGAAATCGCGAAAAGATTCTCTCTGCTTCATTCATCTTTCTGCCTCAAATTAAATCTCGATATCAAAAAGTCCGAGCTGTTTAGAGGGGGCTTTTGGTGTAGTGGGAGGAATTAACTGCTCCTCTCCCAGCTCGTCCTGCTCTACATCTATGCGACTAAAGGAAACCTTTCCAACAAGATCCTCAAAGCGCGCATCCTTATTATCCTTAAGTATGTTGAGAAGCGTTAAGTAATCACGAATTATCTCGCGTGGAGTAATAAGCTCCTCGGCCCCTGCCTTGGACAGCGCGTGCGCCATAAAATGCTCTACCTGTGTGTCGTCAAGTGGCATTTCTTCAGTACCCTCCCTCTGCGCATAGAGACGGGTCAAACGACGAACCAGCGCCAAAAGCTCGTTATCCGACAGACGGCGAAGTCGGATTACAGGGCCTGAAAGATTCTGGAATCCCATCTCGGAATACTTTGAGTCATAGAGCCTTGAGCGGAGAGCATCATAGCTGAAGAGCCCTCTTCTTGTATCCTCAAGGAACTGGGGCGTGCCGCCGAATATTACACCGAGATATTTCGCCTTCCCCTGGAGAGTATCGTTAAATATTGCAAGAAGCTTCTCGTAATTTGCCTCGCGAGAAATTCTGTTGGGTATTTTATACAGATTGACGCACTCATCGATAAACAGAATGAGTCCGCTGTAACCCAGCTTCTCGCAAAGAAGAGCAAAGAGCTTAATAAATGAATACCAATTGTCATCATCTATTATACAGCTTACAGAGAAGCCGAGAGCATTCTTAGCCTCGGTCTTGGTGGAGAACTCACCGCGAAGCCAGCGAAGGCAGGCGCTCTTCTTCTCCGAATTTTCTGTTATGGAGGCTGTGTAGTATTCACCAAGCACCCGGGCAAAATCAAAGCCGCCAACATCGCCCTCAAGCTCGGAGAGGGTTACATACACCTTAGCCTTAAGCTTTGACTCGAAGGCGGGATCCTCGGGCATTATCCCCTCCTCTATCAGCTCGGTACGCAGCTTTGTATAATGACGGGAAAGCACCGTGGGAAGCGCTCCCCCCTCAGGACTTGCCTTGCTGGCAAGATTAATCATAAGCTCCTTATAGGTAGCAAGTCCGGCTCCGCTACCACCGGTGAGACGGCGCTCGGGCGAGAGATCCGCATCTGCGCAGATAAAGCCGCGGTCAAGGGCATATCCGCGAATCAGCTGAATCAGAAAGCTTTTGCCGCTTCCGTATCTGCCAATAAGAAAACGGCAAGCAGCTCCGCCATCCGCCACAGTATCCAGGTTATCAAGCAACGAGCCGATCTCATCCTGCCTGCCAATAGCAATATAGGGCGCGCCGCTCCGCGGAACAACTCCCGCGGTAAGAGATGCAAGCAGAGTGTTCAAAATTCTCTTAGGTACCTTTATTTCGTTATTTTCAAAAGCCATTCTTTTACTTCCTCTATATAGTCATCGAGCAGGGTGTAGCCTTCACCGTCATACTCTAAAATGTAGTCACCGATAAAGCCATCGGTAAATGCCTCGTTTATCCTCTCGGCAATTGAATCCTCGGAAATGCTCGCCTCGGGAGTATAGCAAGTGCCCAGCAACTTGTGTCTGAGATAGGCTATTTCATTATCGGTTAGTCCCATTCTGTCGACTTCATTTGCATCTTCGTCCTCGCATACCGTATCTACGGTTACGGAATCGGTGTCCTCTGTTACTGCGACAAGCTCGCTCTCGGCGCGAATAAGCTCCATATCCTCTGTATCAACCAGCCTGAGAGTGTTAGACCAGGAGGCGCGCTCTATTTCGTCAGCGCCGCTAAAGGAAAGCTCCTCCTTCGGAGCATCGTAGAGGCGCTCATATGCCGGTGCGTTTTCTCTTGCTTTTTCAGCCCTCTCCCTTTTGAAAAGAGCATCAAAATATGTGTCCAAATGGGCGCGGTATGTATCCGGCAAATCCTTCACAGAAAGTCTGCTTTTGATTCCCATCAGCGCCCTGATTTTATTTTCGGTATATTTAACGGCTGCGGTAATATCGCGTCTGACCTCCGCGTTTTCTCCAAGAGAAAAATACTCAATCTCAAGGTTGCATTTTACCGCGTGAGTACAAAGCGATTCAGGGAAAGCGATACGCTTAAGTATTCGGGTTCTTCCCTCGCGTCCCTTGGAGATAGCAGAATCCCACACACGAACCAAAAGATCGTGCATCGCTCCCTCCATAAGGCTGCGGAATCTTTCCCTTGCCTGTCTTTTCTTCTCAGGCTCACTCTCGCCCTCGCCCATAGCATATTTGCCCTTTGTCCAGTCATAATCGCTTAAATAAGCAAGAAGAGTAAATGTCGCTCCCTCAAAGCTACCCGGTCTGGAAATGAAAAACTCCTTAAAGTAGTAGTTGCGAATAGCATCAAACAAAAAGCCGCTTATTTCCTCGATCGGGCAAGGCAAGCCATATACCAAGCAATAATCGTTTACCCAAGGAATAAAATATGCATCAAGCTTTGGCAGCTCCTTACGATACTCACGCCAGACCGTGCAAAGCTTCTTGATGCCCTCCTCGGGCGGTATTCTATCGGGCAGATTCAAAATCTCAAAAACATAGAGATAAATATATGAGTAGTCAGTCTTAAGGTAATGAGAACGGCTCATCTCATCTCGCCAGTAAAAATAGTAGCTTCGCTGCTCCTGTGTCAGATGCGAATACTGCGGTCGATAGGAATAAAAGGGGGCGAACTCGCATTTTGGTGTCTTATAATCAAAGAAAATCTCGGCAGTGTTTCTGAAATTGCCGTAGAAATCGTACTTATCTATCAGCTTTGTAATGGTAACTCGCTTAATCAACGAATGCCCATCCGGATAGTATGTAGTAACACCCGACTGCTCCTTGCCTTCTCTCCTTTCTCCCTCCTCGCGCGGCGGAATTGAAAGAACCTCGCCGGGTTGCTCGGGCCGGTCTTCACCGCCATCCCCCACAGGAATGGTAATCTCGGCAATCGGCTCTCTGTTCATAAAAGGAGAAAGGCTCCCGCGCTTTTTCGGCAAAAGCTTGTCTATATCCCAAAAATCGTCCTTTTCAGTATGTGACATAATCTCCTCCTATGCTAATATCATTAAAATACAACGCTGCAATAAAGAGCAAATGCTGGTCTGAATCGCATCGTTCTGCAAATATTAATTATATCATTATTATCATAACTTGTCAACTATTTACAGGGGCGAATTTTTATTATTTTAAAATAAATAAAAGCCGATAGACCCCAGCGCACGCCAAAAGATCTATCGGCTGAAATTATCTTTATTAAAAGAAGGCGCTTTATAACTGCTCCTTTGATTTCTCCACATCAGACTCCGCTGCGGTTTGTGCCTCTTGCGATGGCGCCTGTTCCTTACGGGGAATGCCATTGAAATTAAGAAGGAATACGCCAAGGCATACAAGAACGAGGGATACAATCAGGCTTAAAAGCTCT
>JAFTRB010000027.1 GCA_017462445.1 Clostridia bacterium | reverse complement strand
TCTTTATCGGTGCAAGCCCTCGGGGAGGTCTTGGTGCTAACGCACTATGTTTGTCTTGCGACAAACCACCGAAAGAGCAATCTGCGGCAATCATCCTTGTGAGCAAGCTCCCAGATATGATTGCTCTTGATTATCAGTGGTGTAGGGGCACACGCTGACACATTCCTCTTTACAGTGTATCACACTTTTTCTCCTTTTTCAACAGAAAGGGCAAAAAAGTTTTATCACTCTTTCCGAAAATTAAAAGGAAAATATTATATTTTTTCTGAAAAGGACTTGAAAAAAGGGGAAGCATCTATTATAATAAGATATATGCGATGACAGGAGAATCTGCGTTAATCGGCATAAAGAGAGGTGACGGGCGGTGCGAGTCACTATGTACGATGGCGTATTCCACTCCGAGAGCATTCTGCGAGGAGCAGAGGTAGGCGGACCCTCCGCCATAGAGTGACAGGCTATGCCTGTAAATTGGGTGGTACCGCGGAGTCTTCCGTCCCATGTCTGGGATAGGAAGGCATTTTTCTTTTCTATGGTTAAATTTAATAAAAAAATAATATACAGGAGAACGAAAATGATTGACATCAAATTTTTAAGAGAGAACCCCGAGGTTGTTAAGCAGAACATTCGCAACAAGTTCCAGGATTCCAAGCTTCCCTTGGTTGACGAGGTTATCGCCCTTGACGAGCGCCTCCGCCAGAACAAGCGCCGCGCTGACGAGCTTCGCGCAAACAGAAATAAGGTTTCCAAGTCTATCGGTGCTCTTATGGGACAAAAGCGCTTTGAGGAGGCAGAGGAGGCAAAGAAGCTTGTCGCCGCCCAGGCAGAGGAGCTTCGCGAGTGCGAGGCACTGGAGGCAGAGCTTGAGGAAAAGGTCAGGAATATAATGATGGTTACCCCCAACATCATCGACCCCTCTGTTCCGATTGGTAAGGATGACAGCGAGAATGTTGAGGTTCAGCGCTATGGCGAGCCTGTTACCCCCGACTTTGAGATTCCTTATCACACCGATATTATGGAGTCCTTCGCAGGCATCGATCTGGATAGCGCAAGAAAGGTTGCAGGCAACGGCTTCTACTACCTGATGGGCGATATCGCAAGGCTTCACTCCGCGGTTATCTCCTATGCCCGTGATTTTATGATAGATCGCGGCTTTACCTACTGCATTCCCCCCTATATGATTCGCTCCGGCGTTGTCACCGGAGTTATGTCCTTTGCCGAGATGGACGCAATGATGTATAAGATTGAGGGTGAGGACCTCTTCCTTATCGGCACCACCGAGCATTCTATGATAGGTAAGTTTATAGAGACCATCAATCCCGAGGCGGCTCTGCCTTACACCCTCACCTCCTACTCTCCCTGCTTCCGCAAGGAGAAGGGCGCTCACGGCATCGAGGAGAGAGGCGTTTATCGAATTCACCAGTTCGAGAAGCAGGAGATGATTGTTGTCTGCAAGCCCGAGGATTCGCCTATGTGGTTTGACAAGCTCTGGCAGAACACCGTCGATATGTTCCGCACCCTCGATATTCCCGTTCGTACCCTCGAGTGCTGCTCGGGCGACCTTGCCGATCTCAAGGTTAAGAGCATCGATGTTGAGGCCTGGAGCCCCAGACAGCAGAAGTATTTTGAGGTTGGCTCCTGCTCCAATCTCGGTGAGGCTCAGGCTCGCCGCCTGAAGATCAGAGTCAAGGGCGATGACGGCAAGATTTATCTTGCTCACACTCTTAACAACACCGTTGTTGCTCCCCCCAGAATGCTTATTGCCTTCCTTGAGAACAACCTCAATGCCGACGGCTCGGTAAATATCCCCGTAGCCCTCAGACCCTATATGGGCGGCAAGGAAAAGATTTTCCCTAACGCATAATGAACCCTATTCTGATAATCTCCGGCCCCTCTGCCGGAGGCAAAACGACCGTAGCCGACGCTATCCTTGCCGTTGATTCCCGTTTTACCTACCTTCGCTCTGCCACAACACGCGAGCCTCGGGGAGATGGCAAGGATGACGAATATATCTATTACACCCCCGCCGAGTTTGAAAAGGCGGTGAGGGAAGGGATTTTTGCCGAGCATATGACCTACGGCGGTCACAGATACGGCACACGCAACGAGGAGCTGAAGCGCGCGCTGGATGAGGGGAAGATTCCTCTTTTGGTCCTTGACCTTGCAGGAGTTGCCAGCCTTGGAATGCACCCCGATTACGATGCCTGCTCGATTTATATCTATGACGACCTGGATGTTATAGAGCGTCGCCTTGACGAGCGCTATATAAGCCGCGGCGGTAATGACGAGCGTCTCCTTCGCACAATCCAGGGGAGAAAGAAAAACAATATTGCCGACTATCTGGCAATAGACAGGTATTCGCCCTTCATCTATGCCTTTATACACAACGGCTCAACCGTCGGGGACTGTCGGGATAAGGCGCTTGCTTATTTTTCCGATTTTCTTTCGGGCAAGGCTGCCGATGATGTTAATAAGAGTGTTGCCACCAAGACTCTGACAAGGCTCGCCAGGGCTAAAATGATAAGCAAAGATGAGGTTTGATTATGGCTATTTATTATATAGATAACCGAGAGGGAAAAGAGGAAAACGATGGCTTAAGCCCGGCCTCTCCTATACTTGATTACCAAAAAATCACACCGAAGGCGGGGGATACCCTCCTGTTCAAACGCGGCAGCTTCTATCGCGCTATGCTTCATATGCAAGAGGGCGAGGACGGAAGGCCGATAACCTACGGCGCATACGGCGAGGGCGAAAGACCCACCTTCTGTGGCTCGTTGGATGTAAGCTCTCCCGAATGCTGGGAGGCAACGGAGCGCGAGTGTGTCTGGCGCTGTATTGCGGATATCCCCACCGATGTCGGCAACTTCGTCTTTAATGACGAGGAATGTACAGCAGCCCTTATCTGGGACAGGGCAGAGCTTGCCCATCAGGGCGATTTCTTCGACAGCCGATTCTCCGAGTGTAACCGTAATAACCAAAAGACGGTAAGCGCGCAGGAGGTCCTGCTTTATTCGGTCAAAAATCCGGGCGAGTATTATAGCCATATCGAGGCTCTTGCCTTTGGAACAAGACGGTGCGGAAATATCGCAAGCAACACAATAATTGACGGCATCTGCTTCAAGAACAGCGGTGTCCACGGCATAACAGGAGCGGGAATGACAAGAAATGTCATAATTCGCAATTGCCACTTCAAGAATATCGGTGGCTGTGGCTGGTCCAGGGAGCTGAAAATCCGCTTTGGCAATGCCATAGAATTTTGGATTGGTGCCGATAATGTGCTAATCGAGAATAACCTTTTCGAGAGCATCTATGATTCCTGTATCACCCAGCAGGGACCCGGCGATAAGACCCCCTCTGCAAGCAATTTCCATATAGTAAATAATGTCTTTGACACATACAGTATGGCGGCTATGGAATACCGCGATGCTATGATGATTAACTCCTCCTTTGTCGGCAACACCTGCAGGAATGCGGGCTGTGGCTTCGGTATGCTGG
>JAFTRB010000229.1 GCA_017462445.1 Clostridia bacterium | reverse complement strand
CGTGCCACCTCGCTGCCGGAGGGAGGCAGTGCGGTGGGGTGTGCTCTTGGTGGGCTGGGCTTGCCTTTCTTTAAGGCTCCCTACGGAGGGAGCGCCCGACGGAGTCGGGTGAAGGAGAGGGCGTAAGGCTGGGGAAGTGATTAGCCGTAGTGGGCGCAAAGCCTCGGTTACACCTCATCCGTCTTGCTACGCAATCCACCTGTCTCGCTGCGGCTCGGGCACAGAACGGCTCTTGCATTATTAATGCAATTCACTACCGTTCTGCCGCTTCGCTACCCACTGGAGAAGGCTTAACTATCGCTTGCTCTTGATTGACTGGGCTTGCAGAGAGGGTACAAGGTTTTTCGCGCTCTCCTTCCGTCACTCGCAGGCTCGTGCCACCTCCCTCCCGGAGGGAGGCTTTCTTGCGTGCCATCCTAAGCGGAACGAAGCGAAGCCGAAGAATCTCTTCCTTATTTATATATATAATATATAACGGGGATAATTCAACGGGGGCAATGCCTATTTCCTCGCTCTTCGGTATTCGCCCGGAGTCATTCCCACGATGTCAAGGAAGGAGCGGTGGAAGCTTCTCTCGCTGGAAAAGCCGCTGTCAAGCCCGATGTCGATAATGTTCATATCGGTATTCAGAAGCAGCCCCTTTGCGTGCTCTATTCTGAGCGAGTTCAGCATGGTTCTGAAATTCATTTCGGGGATAGCAAGGAAGCAGTTTGATACATATCTCGGGCTATATCCCAGCGCCTTGCCCACCGTACTCTGGTTGATATTCTCCTTGAAGTGCGTCGATATATAGATAAGTATTTTTTGCAGGGTGTTATCCTTGCAATTTGAGGATATGGCGGGAGCCGTGTTAAAATATTCGCTCATTATCAGGTGGAAGATAGATTTCAATTTGTAAACCCACGGTTTACATTCTCTGTTCCTCCAGTGGCTCATACACAGCCCCACGAAGTCCTCGGCGTCTATATAGGAGCGAAGCGTCTTGCCCGGGGTGAATGTAGAGCGCTCTCTTCCCTGGTACAGCTCCTCGAAGGGGATAAGCCCGTTTATAAAATCGTTGGAGAAAACGCATATCCAGATATGGCAATATTTTGGGGTGCGGAAGGAGTGGATCTGGAAGGGAAGAATGACGGTAATATCCCCGGCCCCCGCAAGCTCGGTTTTGCCCTCGACGGTAATTTCGATTTCGCCATCAAGACACAGGATAAATTCGCAGAACTGGTGTATATGCGAGCCGAAGTTGTATTCGCCCTCGTGGTATCCACACCTGATTACGCTGAATGCTCCGAAGTTTGTATGCTGAATTATCATAATTACCTCTTGTGAAGTTTTGTCAGTAATTATAGCATAAAAATACTGTAATGTCAAGGCTACATATCTTACAATTAAAATATAGCACTCTATTTTTATATTTTAATTATTATATCAATACCGTTGAATATCGGAAAGGAAAGGAACTATGAAGAAAAAAGGACTAACCGTTTTACTATCCTTGCTTCTGGTTTTTGCCGTTTTGCTGACTGTTGCTCTTATTGCGACAGCAGAGGGGACACAGAAGGAGGATGCTATGATTGCAATTAATGAGGATTCTTCCCTTGCGGGCTACAAGCAGGGGGCAACGATCTCCCTATCCAACGATGGATACATAGGTATACCGGTTGAGATAAGCGTCTATTATGACTCCTCGAGGGTGGCAGCACCAAGCACCGCTATCGACTCTACTCCGGTTATCCTCTATGTGGTAAACAGCTCGGCGCTCCGTGTTGGCTCGGACGATGATGTCAGCATTATAAAGAGCATGGTGTCCCGTGGCTGGGCGGTTGCGGTCTGCGACTATAAGAACAACGTCCGCGCGGTATCTCCCGCCCTGGATTGGTCGGCGCAGGGCCTTCGTACAAAGCTTATGGCAGGCGAGTTCTTTGCCAACAAGACGGTATTTCCGTCAGGTACATATATGAACAGCTTCGTCGTACCCTCGGGCTACGATGTTTCTATGAACAATGTGTTCTGGGAGATTGACAAGCACGGCACCGATGGAACGCTGGAGAAGATCGTTGAGATATGGAACAATGACTTCCGCGGAGTAAAGGGCGATACTGTCATCTACTGGCTTGACGAGGAGGGCAATCGCAAGCAAACGCAGAATGGCTTTGACGGCTCGGCTCCCGTGTGGCTCAATGCGAACGGCGCGGCAGACGAGGGCGGAAGCTACATCAGGATAAAGCATACCAAGGCGGTTGATATTACCGATTGCGTAAAGCGGGACGGCAGCCCGATAGACCTGAACCTTTATATGCACATAATCTACCCCACCGGCGGAGCTGAGGTTCCCGTGCTTGCCCTGGTCGGCTCGGCAGAGCATCTTGCAAAGGGCGCGGCAACCGCGGATAGGCCACAGCTGAATGGCGCGGTGTTCAGAGGCTACGCGGGTATAATGTTCGACCACGGCTACACGCCGATGGCGCGCGATGACCACTACGGCTACTTTGACGGAAACGCCGCCGCAGGACATATAACCGGGGATAACCTTACCTATTCGATACAGTTCTATAATACGGTAGAGATAGGCACGGCGGCTATGAGATATATTCGATATCTCTCGCTCTCCGAGGAGAAATACAACTTTGACCTTGACGCCATCGGCACATACGGCAACTCCAAGGGAGGCTGGCACGCCTTCCTCGGCGACCCAGACCCTTATGCCACGGCAGAGAGAAGAATATATCCCGGCCACCACGGCGAGACCAGATACGAGAACGGCAAGACCGAGACGGTGGGCATAATTGACGGAGGCGAGGAGCAGCCCTGGCTCACCTATAACGGAGAGAGCATTGACGCCCGCTCCAACTTCCTCTACTGCTCCTGCGGAGGTACGCTGGATGCGATAAGCGAGGGGCATTCTCCCACATTCATAACCTGTAATGTAAACGATGGCTCCTACTACTCCACCTCCAACCAGTTTGTGGCGGTTTGTCGCTCGGCAAATGTGCCGACTATGTGGTTTGAGGTTCCCCTGGGGCACACCTTCGGCTACGGCCATGACACGATGCACGGAGTGGATGTGTACGACGCGCTCTTCGATTTTGCAGGCTATTGGCTTAAGGGCGAGGGGGTGAAGGTCAGCTATATCGAGGCCGATATGACCTATGGCGGAATGCCCACCTATGCGCCCTTCACGGTTAAGTTTACGGGCAGTGTTGCACAGAGCGAGCTTGCCAAAATTACCCTTAAGGGGCCTGACGGAGTGGCTGTCGAGGGCTTCTGGACACAGGAGTTTGGCGGCACCGAGTGGACCTATCACCCAAGCTATCTTAAGAGCAATACCACCTATACCATGACCGTTCCCGCGAGTGTCAAGGGTAATAACGGCGTGGAGATGGGAAAGGACTTTACCTACTCGGTAACAACCGGCTATGAGAGGGCACAGAGTGGCACCCGTGTTAAGGGAGAGCGGGGTGAGTATATTACCCTGACTATTCCGCAGAAGGGTGACATAACCGAGTTTAATGTAAATAAATATTTACTTCGTGTATATGTTGAGAACGATGCGGTAAACACCCTTGGCGCATATTTCGTCAATGGCTTTGATGGCGCAAGCCCCGATTCCTCCACCCTTGGCGAGTGCGTCGGCACAGTCTATGTAAACGGCAGGGGCTACTACGAGATTGATGTTACCGAGGCCGTGTCCGGTCTTGCCGGCGAGGTCACATTCCTTGTAAAGCAGATGAAGGCCACGGGGGATGTCCTGGTTCAGAACGGCGATGTTAACGGCTCTATTCCCTCGGGCATCAGCGTGTCGGGCAGTGTAAATAAGCAGATAACCACCCTTGATGGCGACTCTGTTCTCGAGCTTGGCGAGTTCAAGCTTGGCACAAGCTATCTGAATAATCATTTCTACAATAACATCACGGTTGGAACGGTAATTGCCAACACCAAGGTTATGGGCGGCTCTGCTCTCACGGAGAATGACACGGGCAGGCGCTTCACCGTATCCTTTAAGGTCTATGACACCGTATCCAGGTATATCCATGTAAAGGTCAATAGCTGTACCTCGCAGGCAAAGGGAACAGCTGACTACAACGCCTTTGAGAAGAGCTTCATAACGAAGGCGGGCGAATGGGTGGATATCAGCTTTACCTACGATATCTATGAGCCAGAGATGTTTGGCGACAAGGGCCTTGCGGCAAAGGTAATGTATATCAACACCTACGGCTTTGGCGACGAGGTTCACCCCATCTATTTCGATGACTTCTATACCTATGAGAATATCACCGGGGTTGATATCTCGGATATCGGTCTTGTTCTCTCCACCACCGAGCAGAGAAAGAACCCTCTTGAAACCGAGTACGGTGTGATCCCCGATAGCTATGCGGATGAGGAGGCATATCCCTTCATCGTCTTTGACGGCAACGGCAAGTTCATCACCGCAACCGATATCTGGGCGACCGATGGCGGCGGTGGCGCGCTTGGCGCCTGCGCAAAGCAGCTTGATGTAAATAATGTAATAGTTCTTCGCCGTGACTACACCTACGCGGATTCTACCTCCTATAACAATTTCGCCTTCGTCTATGGCAATGTGCTTATCGACCTTGGCGGACACACACTGACACTTGCCGAGACGCACAGCAGGGCGCTCTTCTTCAGCCAGGCAAAGCGCTCGTCGGCTACCAATATGAAAATCAGGAACGGCGAGATCCTTCTTGGCAAAAATCCCCTGGCGATCATCACGGGCTGGGACACCGCAAACTATGACCACAAGAACCTTGTAAAGGTGTTCTCCTTCGAGCTTGAAAATGTCAAGCTCGGCTTCGCTTCCGGCTCCACCGCTCCCGCCTTCATTACCTATGTTGGCGGAGATGCTCCCGTTGTCGGCAATATGACATTGACCGATTGCGAGATTGATCTTGCGAATGCGCCTCTGGGCTTTACCCCCTTCATCCTCGGCGATGACACCGGGCTTATAACCGGCAGGGGTGTTATCAGGGGCGGTGAAATTGTCGGCGGAGATCTCTCAAAAATGAAGTTTGCTACCCTTGGCAATTCCGCCTCATCCTTCGGCCTTGAAAAGAACGCGGACGGCGATTATCCCATTCAAAAAATTAACACGGGTGGCGCGAAGCTGGACTATTCTGCAAGGATCGATGGCGTAACCTACTACTTCAAGGAGAGCGGAGTCGAGGGCGGATATACCCTTTACAGCTTCAGAGAAAGTCCGCTCGATACCCCCTATGGCGAGATTGATGCAGAGTTTGAGGATGCAAGCGCATATCCCTTCGCCCTCTTCGGCGATAACGGAGACGGCAGCTACACCTTCATAACCGCCACCGATAATATCTTCGCTGACGGCTTTGTCACCACCTATCGCGATCTTGATAAGCCCATCGTGGTCTATATGCGTCGCAACTATACCGCCACCACAAGATTTACCAACATATCCCAGCTGAAGTGCGGTATAACCTATGACCTTGGCGAAAATACCCTGACCGCCAATTCCGCCTCCCAGACCTTCTATCTGCTTGGCAATCCCCAGAGACATTCGACCACAACAAATATTTCCGTAGTCTTTAAGAACGGAACGGTTGTGACCGATTCGGCAAAGGCCTTTGTGCTTATCGGCAGCAACAAGGACGGAGGCACGGTCAGGTATTCGCTTGACTTTGATAATATCAAATTTGACCGTACGGATAATGGCACAAATGCCCATCCCATAGTAGAGTTTACCGCCTCTTTAGGCACATTTACCACCGATATCACCTACCGCGATTGCGAGCTTGATATGCGCGGTGTTACCACTACTCTCCGCCTGTTCACGGCAGGTAATTCGGCGGATACCGCAAGGGCGAATGTCACGGTTCTTGGCGGACGTATCTACCTTTCCGAGACAAGCAAGGTTGCCCTTACCTATGTACAGGGCGCATCCAGCTCGGTTAAATTCGGCCCGGGCGAGGACGGCTACACCCGTCTGTCGCTGCCCACAGGCTCTGCCGCTCCCACCTATAAGCTTGCTACGGTAAATGACGGCGAGATGTCCTTCAGCCCCATCGGAAGCGATGCAAGCTATGACCATTATGTAATAGCTTCGCTGAATACTCCCTACGGCACAATACCCGCGCAGTATTCCTCGATAGCCGACTATCCCTTCGTCCTCTTCCAGGATAACGGAGACGGAACCTATACCTTCAAGGCGGCGGAGAAGAACATCTTCCTTGACGCCTCCCCCCTTATGATTGCGGGCAGAAATATCAAGGGCGTAATCTATATGCGCCGCGACTTCACCGTCACCGACAGATTTACCAATATCAACTTTGTATCAAAGGGACTTGTCTTTGATATGAACAACCACACCCTCTTCTGCGAGGCGAGGGATACAAACGGAAATGCCGCATCCCCCTACTATGCCTGCGTAAAGAAGGCTATTGACACCGATGTTACCTTCAAGAACGGTAAGATAGTCCTGACGAGCTCGCCCTTTGCCACTATCCACATTGTTAGTTCAGCCGGCATAGGGTACAGTATGGATTTTACCTTTGAGAATATAACCTTCTCCCTGGCGGAGGGCGCAACAACAGGCAATATCGTCGCAACATACATTCCAGCTGCCGGAGCAGGCACATCCGTCCTGACCTTTAATAACTGCATCTTCGACCTCAGGGATAACCTCCCCTCGTCCGGTGTTTCCATCTTTGCCCCCGGAAATGCGGATGGAAAAATGGATGTGGACTTCATCGTTAACGGCGGACAAATCCTTGCTAAGGCGATGAATTCTGTTACCGTTGGCAATGTGGCCGCAGGCGGCTCGCTTATCTTCAATAAGAGCGAGGGCGAATATATTACCGTCACTCTTCCGCTTGGGGCAGCGGCTCCCACCGAGAAGCTTAACACCCCCGAGGGTGTGTGTGGCTTTGTGCTTAAGAACGGTGTCTATGTCCTCGAGCTTGTCAAGGTTGTCAAGCCTGTCGAGACCAACTACGGCACAATCCCCGTCGAATATGTTGACGAGGAGCTATATCCCTTCGTTGTGTTCGTGAAGAACTCCGACGGCTCCTACACCTTCCTCGGTGCCGAGGCTAATGTGTTCTATGACAGCTGCTCGCTTATGATCAGCGCAAGGAGCAAGTCGAGCATCGTCGTACTTATGAGAAGGGATGTGGAGATCAATACCACCTTCTCGAATATCTGCTTCGTTCACGAGGCGGTGTACGACCTTGACGGCAACAGCCTGACCATGCTCGGCTCGAACCGCATCAACAACAAGTGCAACACCAACTGGGACAAGAACATCACCTTCAAGAACGGAACTATCGTGACAAACGGCGCTGCCTTTATGTACCTCGGTCAGAACAGCGGACTTGGCAACGGCGGCGGATATACGACGAACACTTTCTTCACGGATATTATCTTCACTCGCGGCGAGGGCGCAACCGCGGCAAGTCCGGTTATCGCCTTCGATGTCTCGCTGCTTGCGACCACCTCGAATGTAACCTTCACCGATTGCAGCTTTGATGTGGCGAATGGCTCGACACTCTTCATCGCCGGTGCTTCAGATGGCCTTTGTACCGCGACGGTTACTGTAAACGGTGGAGTAATCAACGCCCCCTCTGCCGCCTTCACCCTTGTCAGGCTTGGAAATGAGAGCAGCAGAGTAATCTTTGGAGAGGGAAGCGACGGCCTGATAAGCCTCAGCCTCCCCGAGGGCGAGAGCGCTCCCAGCTTCGAGGTAACGCTTGCAGACGGCAAGACGGGCTTCTTCTATAAGGGCGAGGGTGCTGTCGGCCGAGACACCTACATCCTCGGCGAGAAGGTGAATACCGATATCACGGTGTTCGATAACATCACCCTCTATTCGGATCTCATCTACAACCTCTATATCCCCACCGAGGGCGTTACCGCCATCACCGTCAATGGTATCGGCTATGATCTTGCGTCCCTGGCTACCACCGATGCTCCCGGTGTAATATGCTATGTAGTACCCACCCGTGTTGCCGTAACCGAGGCAGGCGAGAGCATTTCTCTTGTAATCGGTATCGGTGCGGCAAGGATAGAGAGAAGCGCTTCGGTTATAGACTATCTTGAGAGACTTATCGAGGATAACTCCATTCCCGAGGCAACCACCCTTGCAAAGGATATCCTTTCCTACATTCGCGCGGCGTATGTATTCGCCGAGGGCGACGGCGAGGTAACAGACAGGATAGACGGCATTATCGGCACAGACTACGATGCGGCAAATATGCCCACGGAAGTCGAGAAGAGGGAAAGTACCGAGGGACTTTACTCGGCGGCAATGCAGCTTGGAGCATCCCCCGCCTTCCT
>JAFTRB010000228.1 GCA_017462445.1 Clostridia bacterium | reverse complement strand
TGAAACTCTCACCGCAGAGCAGTTCAACGAGGTTGCCGCAACAGTTTCCACAGCGGCAAACGACGTTCTTGAGAACTACGCCGAGGGCAGCATGGGTGTTGGCTCATTCGACACATGGGCATACGGCGACGACCTTAAGGTTGGCAGCTACAACACAACTCCCATTAAGCTTGGCGAGAGCGCTCACGTTGTAATGCTTTACACAGGCGAGGGCGAAGAGACATGGAAGGTAACCGTTAAGGACGCTATTCTTGACGAAAAGATCCAGGCAAACTACGAGACAATGCTTACAAAGTACGCGCCTGTTTCCTACCCCAAGGCTATGGCTAAGACCAAGGGCGTTAACGGCTGATTTAAAATTACAAAATCATTAAAAAATGGCATGGAACGCTCCGTGCCATTTTTGATAAGAGGTCATTATGGTATTAGAACCTAAACAAACAACCGTAGCATACCGCTGTCCCTCCTGCGGCGCGGGTGTTATGAGCGCGGTGGGACTTTTCAAGCTCAATGCCGATATGGTAAAGCTGAAATGCAGCTGCGGAGCGAGCGAAATGACGATAGTTATGGGAAGCGACAAAAAGGTGCGCTTTACCGTTCCCTGCATACTCTGCCCCAACCCCCACAATTTCACAGTATCCTCGTCGATATTTTTCAACAAGGACCTATTCGTGCTTCCCTGCCCCTAGTCCGATATAAATATCGCCATGATGGGCGAGATAAACCACGTAAAGGCGGAGCTTTCGAGAACCGAGCTGGAGCTGCTTGACCTGCTTGAAAAGAGCGGTCTTTCCGATTTTAATTCGGTTCGCTCCTCGGAGGAGGAGGCTCTTACCGACCCACAGGTGTTTGACATAATCAGATACGTTATAAGTGAGCTTGACGAGGAGGGCAAGATATACTGCCGATGCCACCCCGAGGGCGATGAAAAAAGCGGCGAGGAAGAGACCGACTATGAAATAGAGGTGTTGGACGAGGGAATAAGGATATCCTGCAAGAGTTGCGGAGCTTCCAGAACAATTCCCACCAACTCGCTTATCGCGGCAAATGAATTTTTGAATATTGACAGTATCACGTTGGAATGATAAACAGGGGTCTGTGCTTACGATTTGTTTGCACAGACCCCTATTCATATTCTCTTTATTTTTAATAATCGGCACTTATTTCTACCGTATAAAGCGTTGAGAGCGCTTCCTCAACAAGCTCTCCAAAGGGAAGCTTGTTCTCCTGCGCAAGTACCTTTTCAAGCTCGGGCTTGGTTTTCGGGTGCTTGGGAGTAAAGACAGTACAGCAGTCCTCGTATGGCTGGATAGATGTCTCAAACGCGCCTATTTTTCTCGATATGGTGACTATTTCTTCCTTGTCCATACCGATGCAGGGACGGAACACATGCATATTTACAGCCGCGTCGGTAACTCCAAGCGCCTGCATGGTCTGGGACGCTACCTGACCCAAGCTCTCGCCCGTTATCAGCGCGGAACAGCCTTTTTCAGCCGCCACACGCTCTGCGATAGTCATCATGTATCTGCGAAGCAGAAGGGTGAAATAGTCCTCGTCACAAGCCTTTAAAAGCTCCTCCTGAATATGCGTAAGCGACACGATATGAACCTTGATGTCACCCGCGTATTCCGATACTATCTTGGCAAGGTCGAGCACCTTTTCTCTTGCTCTTTCGCTTGTATATGGGAAGGATTCAAAGTGGATAGCCTCAAGGCGAAC
>JAFTRB010000227.1 GCA_017462445.1 Clostridia bacterium | reverse complement strand
GGGGTACAAGATCCCTTCGTCACTTCGTTCCTCGGCTTTGCTCCGCCTGCGCTACGCAAAGCTTCGACTCGCAAAATGCTCGCTCAGGATGACAGGGCTGGGCTTGCACCGATAAAGAGTACCACTAACCACTAGCCACTAGCCACTGACCACTATACTTTGTGGGTTATCCCGCACGGACCGTCGTGGACGCCGGTCCCTACAAGGTGTGTCTTTCCTTTGTTGGGCTGGGCTTTCCTTGGGTGGGTGCGGACGATTTCATTAATTTTAACTTGCAATATATGACAAATGGTGGTAAAATGTAAATGAACAGTGTTTTTTGGCTTGCCGTTTGTTTGCTCTGCGCTTTTTGCGCCCGGGCTTTTTGAAAAATGAATTTGTTTTTCCTTGCAACAAATGCGGATGCCGAATTGTATAACAGTTAAAGAGAAGGGAAGCGCTATGACAGGCTTTGAGATTGACCGATTGCTCAGGGAGGTTCGACAGGGCGACAACAACGCCTTTGCCGAGCTGTATCTTGGAACGCGGCGAGGTGTTTACGCCTTTTTGTATTCATATCTGAGGCATACCGAGGACACCGAGGACGCTATGCAAACGGTGTACCTTAAGATAAAGCAGAATATAAAATCCTATGACATATCGAGGCCTGCGCTCCCTTGGATTTTGCAGATTGCCAAGAACCTCGCCTTAAACATCATAAAGAAGCGCGGAAGGGTCGAGTATGGGCTTGACGAGGGCGAGCTGGAAAGACGGATGACGGAGGAGGAGAACTCCTTTGAGATGTCTGACGGCTCGGTTATGGACACAATGCATAGGGTCCTTAGCCCCGAGGAGGAGCGCATTGTTGTTCTGTATGTAATTTTTGGATATAAGCACAGAGAGATTGCCGACGAGCTGGGGCTTCCGCTCGGAACGGTGACATCAAAATATAAGAGGTCGCTTGAAAAAATGAGAGCGGCGCTCGGCGAGGAAGGAGGAGCATAGGCATGAAGGAAGAATTTGTTGATATGCCCGAGTGGCGGGATAGGTGGCTTGCCGAGCTTGATGCGGTTGCGCCTGTCGCATCACAGGAGCTTTTGGATGCTCCGATAGCCACAGAGGATGCCGAGGAGGCGGAGCTTTCCCCACTCCGCGCGGTTGACGAGGGAAAAAAGCCCGAGGACGGACAAAGGAAGGGGCTTTGGCAGAGGCTTTTCAGCCTGCCGAGGTGGGTACCCGCGCTGGTCAGCGCCTGCGCTATGCTTGTCCTGGCGCTGGCTATTGTCCTTGCCTTTGTGGGTGGAACTCCCGAGGAGGGCGTGTATATAATTGAGGTTAACCCCTCTTTTGCATTGCTTACCAAGGACGGAGTCGTAACCGGGATCAAGTCCCTGGGAAGCGACGGAGATGTACTGCTTTCGTCGGGCGAGATGGACTCGCTTGTGCTTGGCAAGGAGATAGATGTGGCGGTGGTCGAGTATGTGGAGCTGTGCGTTAAGTATGGCTACTTTGACCCCGAGGGTGACGCTCTCCGCCTGAGCACAGAGGGCGAGGCGACCGGGCTTGGCGCAAAAATCGAGGAAGGGCTTATTGAGCGTGGGCTGTTTGGCGCGGTTGTGCTTAGGGGCTTGAGCGAGGATAGCCTTGCTGAGGTTCTTGGTATGACAGAGATGGATTTCTCGAAGCTTTCCGAGCTGCCCGAACTGTTCCGCGAGAGGCTTGCGCTTGAAACCGAGGAAGGCGAAATAGAGGAAAAATATGAGCAGCAGGTGCTTAAGCAGGACTTGATGGATTACATTCTCTCATCTCTTGACCGAAACATGGAAAAGCTGCGCGCTCACGCCGCCCTGCTTGATGAGATATGGAGGCTTGAGGAGCAAATAATTTCACACGGGGATAACCCAACTCGCATTTTGTTTGTGGGAGAGGGCTACTTCAGCGTAATTAAGGGTAACTATGAATATACTCCCGAGTTTGGTGAATTGATGTCGCAGATGCAAACAAAGCTTTACACCTACAAGAGCGAGTACGGCGCAGAGATCCTTGATGGCGCATCGCTTGCGCTGCTCCATACAGCATATTCTCCCACCTCCACCGAGCTGCTTATCGGGCTTATTGAGTATATGAGTGAGGAATTGTTTATAGAGCGAGGCGAGGAGCTTATCGGCCTGTTATCCGCCACAGGAGTGATTGGCAAGGAGCTGTCCGACATCTTTGAGCTGCCTGACAGCCGTGAGAGCTTCCTTTCAAAGCTGGAGGCCCTTAGCCTCTCGGAGCTTAACTCCCGTCTGTCCGAGTATGCCGAGGATTATTCACCCGACAGGGCTGCTATTGACAGGGATGAGCTGGAGAGCTTCAAGGCTGCTCTTATAGAAAAATACGGCTCGCTTGAAAATTATTTTTCAGCGGGAAAATAAATTTGTTTTTCCTGCAACAAAAGTTATGGTTTGCTTGTATAACTAATAGAAATAAAACAAAAACGAAAGGAATACCACTATGAAAAGAATTATTTCCCTGATTCTATCCGCTGCGCTCCTTCTGTCCTGCCTTGCCATTCTTGGCTCCTGTGGCACGCCGACTCCGGAGGGCAATACCACCTATGTTGCGGTTGACATCAACCCTGAGGTCGAGCTTGTGCTTGATCACGAAAACAAGGTTGTTTCCTTCCGCTGCGCGAATGAGGACGCCCAGGTAATGTTCTACGGTGAGGCATCTCTTGAGGGCCTTGATGCAGAGGCCGCTGTAAAGAAGATTACCGAGCTTGCTATTGAGTATGGCTATCTTGCCGAGGACAACACCGTTGTAGGTCTTTCTGTTGCCGCCGACAAGGACGCAAAGAGACTTGAGGCAAAGCTTACCGATGCCGTTAAGGCTCAGGCAACCGCCGACAGCTTCGAGCTTACCGTTGACACCGCCGCATCCTACTCTGTAAACCGCCGTCTTGAGGCGCTTAAGGAAAAGTATCCCGATAACGAGAGAATACAGAGCATTACAGTTCCCGAGTTCAAGCTTGCTCTTTCCGCTACTAAGAACGGCGAGATCAGCATCGAGGCGGCTGTTGAGATGGACACCACCGAGCTTGTTAACTATGTAAACGATAGATACACTAAGATGGAGCAGTTCGCTACCGACGCCTTCAATGAGGCGCGCGACGCAGCTCAGGCGGCTTATGACTACTCTGTTGGTATAGCCGAGGATCTTGTATACTATGAGTATCTTGCAAAGAAGGCTATGACAAATCCCACCGCATTTGTAAATGGCGGCGCATATCAGGCGTATATGATGATAGCGAGAAGCCTTGATACCTTTGCGATAGCCTGGGATTATCTTGAGGAGCTTTCCAACAAGGAGCTTAACGAGGAGCAGATCGCTCTTGCGGTAGAGGCTCTTGGTCTTGAGGACGCCACCGCTATTAAGGATAGCAACGGCAATGTAACCATCGCTTCCATCGAGGCGTATGCCGACAAGACCTTCAAGAATTCCGAAGAGGGCCAGGAACTCACCGCTATGATGAATGAGCTTACCGCATCCCTTGAGGAGGTTGAGAGCGAGATCAGCGCGGCAGTTCAGGAGACTCTTGCCGAGTATAAGCCCCAGATCGAGGCTGTTATCAATGCCGCAAAGAGCGTGCTTGAGGCGATCGAGAGCCTTCTTACCCTTGCTCCCGCGGCAGTAAAGGAGACTATCGACATTATCGTTACAGATTTCGAGGACATCGCAAGCAAGCTTGACGAGGTAACTGCCGACGGTCTTTCCTCCGCAGATCTTCGCACCGTTGCTGATATGTTCGAGGAGAAGGCAACCGAGGCCAAGGAGAAGATGAGCCTTGAGCTTACCGAGGAGGAGCTTGCCGAGATAGAGGAGAAGAAGGCGGCTGTTCTTGATAAGATGGCTGATGCAAAGGCGGCTCTTGACAAGGCTATTGATGACGCCGAGACCAGCGCAAAGGAGTATCTTGCAGCTCGCAAGAACCGCATCACCGAGGCGCTGAAGTAAGATAAGAGAAGCATGCCCCGGGGCTTGCCTGGGCTGCTTCACCGAGGCAAAAAGCAAACAATATGGGCGCGGCACCGCTAACGGTGCCACGCCCATTATTTTTTATTAACTAAAGAGGTGAAGGGGGAATATAATATAGTATCCCCTTGTGTCGATTTGCCGAGGGGAAAGAGGATTTATTCAATTCGGGCTGCCCGTGTTAAATAAATTGAAAAATATTGGAGAAATAATGTATATAAAGATTTACAATAATGACGAAAGGAGCAGGGAATGCTCGAGGGCGCTCGGCTCTCTTTGTCCGCATTTTGAGGGGTGGCTTCTGCCTATTCCGACCTCTGCTGACGGCGTTCACCTGGGCAGGGGAGAGGAGCTGCTCGACTCGCTTGATTTTGCCCCGGGGGAGATTATATGCGGCTATGAAATTCCGCCCGCCTTCGCCCGACGCGAAAGGGAGAGGGGAGTGGTGGTCGTGGACTCTGCCCTTGATGAAGCCTTCCTTCTTGAAAACGCCCGTCTTACCGCCCTGGCCGCGCTGGGCTATATTCTCCACAGCTCCGCCATAGATGACGAGGGGGCTGTGGTTGGGGTTGTCGGCTATGGCAGAATTGGGCAAATCCTTGTGCGCATGCTCCTCTCGCTTGGCATTCCCACTCGCGTTTTTACATCCCGACATTCTGTCAGGCTGGAGCTTGGCGGCTCCGGTGTACCAAGCTCTGACTATTCCGACAGCGAGGTTCTCGATAGGGTTTCTCTCCTTGTCAATACCGCCCCGGCAAGAACCGTTCTGCCGCCGCCCACACTGCCTGTTCTCGAGCTTGCCCCGGGCGATAATTTCCCCGGTCATGACATAACCCGTCTGTCCGCCCTCCCTGCCAGGCACTATCCGAGGGCTGCCGGCAGAGCCTGGGCAGAGTCGATTAAAAGGAGTCTATGCCGGGAGGTGGAGACATGAAGATAGGCTATTGCTTCACCGGCTCATTCTGCACCCTGTCCCGCTCGATTGCCTGTATGGCAGAGCTTATCAATAGGGGACACAAGATTGTTCCGATAATGAGCGAGCGGGTATATACTACCGACACTCGCTTTGCCCTTGCGGAGGACCTTCGCCGTGAGGTGGAGGCGCTTTCGGGTGAAAAAATCATTCACACCGTAGAGGCGGCAGAGCCACTTGGGCCGAGGCTTCCGCTCGATTTGCTCGTGGTTGCTCCCTGCACGGGGAACACTCTTTCAAAGCTTGCAAACGGTATCACCGACTCTGCCGCATTGATGGCTATCAAGGCGCATCTTCGCTCGGACAGGACGGTCCTGATTGCCTTGGCCAGCAACGATGCCCTCTCACAGAGCCTGGCAGCCCTGGCAAGGCTTCTTACTCGCAGGGCGGTCTATTTTGTGCCGATGCGCCAGGATGACCCAAAGGGCAAGCCCCATTCCCTGGTTGCCGACTTTGACAGGCTTCCCGACTGTGTCGAGCTTGCCGCAAGGGGAGAATGTATGCGGCCGCTTTTCCTCCCTCCTGCTCCGTAGGGGCTGTTTTTCGGGCTTGAAGCTGTCCTTTGCCTCGGTTATCGCTTTTTGAAGCGCTCTCCGTTCCCGTCTCTCCCTTGCCGTTACGCCCCTCTTTCCTCTTAAGCGAGGCTCTTGCGATTTCCATTGACTTTTATGCCTCTCTGTGCTAAAATTAAAGCAACTAGCTTTACCGAAACGAGGAGCATATGAGAAGAAAAGATAAGCTGCCCGAGCTGCTTGCCCCAGCCGGTGATTTTGAATGCCTGGTTGCCGCCGTTCGAGGCGGAGCCGATGCGGTTTACATTGGCGGAAAGAGCTTTGGGGCCAGGGCGTTTGCCAGGAATTTTGATATCGGGGAAATTAGCCGCGCCGCGGCCTACTGCCATATTCACGGAGTCAGACTCTATGTGACGGTCAATACATTACTGCTTGAAAGCGAGCTTTCGGACGCTGTAAATTTTGCTATTGAGCTTTACCGTGTCGGTGTAGATGCGCTTATTGTTGCCGACCTGGGACTGGTCCGCATTCTCAGGCGCGAGCTGCCCGATATGGAGCTTCACGCCTCAACACAGATGTCGGTGCATAACTCGCTTGGCGCGGATATGGCGCATTCGCTTGGCCTTTGTCGCGTGGTTCTTGCCCGTGAGACGAGCGGCGAGGATATCAGGCAAATTACCGAAAAATGCAAGCCCGAGATTGAGGTCTTTGTCCACGGTGCGCTCTGCGTGTGCCATTCGGGGCAGTGTCTTTTCTCCTCCATGCTCGGCGGCCGCAGTGGCAACCGCGGCGAGTGCGCCCAGCCCTGCAGGCTTCCCTATAACGGCAAGGGGGCAATCCTCTCGCTTACCGACCTGTCTCTTGCCGACCATATCACCGAGCTTATCGAGTCGGGTGTCAGCAGCCTGAAGATCGAGGGGCGAATGAAGTCGCCGGACTATGTCTATACTGTTACAAAAATCTATCGCGCTCTTCTGGATAGCCACAGGAATGCAAGTGGGGAGGAAGCGCGCAGGCTTCGTGACGCCTTCTCGCGCGGCGGCTTCACCGACGGCTACTTTACCGGCAAAATACAGGATAAAGGAATGCTTGGAGTGCGCTCCGAGGAGGACAAGGAGGCGTCAAAAAGGCTCGAGGGCGGCGACTTCACCCCCGACCGTGTTAAATTAACAGCCAAAGCGGTGATAAAAAGAGGTCAGAGGGCTATGCTTTCTCTCCGCCATCCCGAGGGGTATGTGGCGAGCGTCTACGGTGAGATGCCAAGCGAGGCCATCAATGCGCCGCTTAGTGACGAGGGAGTCCGCGCAAGGCTTGCCAAGATGGGTAACACCTTCTTCTCGCTTGACCCCGATGATATCGAGCTTTCGCTTGACGAGGGGCTGAATTTATCGCCCGCCGAGATAAACAGAATGCGCAGGGTGGCAGTGGAGAGCCTGGAGGGCTTCCACTATACAAAAAGAAGACTCTATGAGGTCAAGACCTTCAGCTATAATGAAAGATATGAGCCGCACCCCATTCTCGGCAGGACGGCGGTGTTCTACCGCCCCGAGGTGTACAATGTCCTGAAAAGTGAGGGACGTCTTGCTGGTTTTGATGCCATTTTCCTTCCTCTCTACCGCCTTGACGAGTGCGATCTTGCGCCACAGGGCGTAATGCTTCCTCCCGTCATCTCCGAGGGAGAGATAGACGAGGTTCGCTCGATGCTTTTGTCTGCGAGGGATAAGGGCGTAAAATATGCTCTTGTCGGCAATCTCGGTCAGCTTCCTCTTGCCAGCGAGGTCGGGCTTTTGTGCCTTGGTGATTTCCGCCTCAATGCCTGCAACTCCTCGACTCTTGCTCTCCTCGATTCGCTCGGAATATCTGATTGCGTTTTGTCCTTGGAGCTTGTGGAGGGAGCTGCCCGTGCGCTTGGGGGCAGAGCTATGACGATGGGCCGAGCCCCTCTTATGATAACCGAGCGCTGCTTCATCAAGGATAACCTCGGCTGCTCAAAATGCGAGAGCGCTACTCTCACCGACAGGCGCGGAGTCGCCTTCCCGATGCGCCGTGAGTTCAAGCACCGAAATATAATCTTCAATTCCGCCCTTACCTATATGGCGGATAAGCTTTTGGCGGCTGGCGGAAGAGGGAGCTTTGGCGAGCATCTTCTCTTCACTGTCGAGGGGGCGCCCTTGGCAGGACGGCTTCTGACTCTGTATGAAAAAAGGTCTGCTCCGCCGAGGGAGATACCCTTCCGCCGAATGGGCAGACGGGAGACTGCAAAAAAATAAAAGCAAATTAAAAGGCTGACACGGTTTTCGCGCCGAGTCAGCCCTTTTTATACAAATAAAATGGTAATAATATATATGAGCTAATCCCGATTGTGGGTATGAATGATCGCGGTTTTGCTCACGGTGAGGCTATGAGGTCGGGTTATAGGGGGCGGACTCAGGCGCGCTTTTTGTCAACAAGTCCGGCAAGCCATTTTGCTCTTTCCGCGAGGGCAAGCTCCCTTTGCTCGCGCTCCTCCTCGGCAAATGTCATCTCGTCAACATGCGTTTCCAGCGAGAGAACGCCGTCAAAGCCGATCTCCGCCAAGGCGGTGGCGAACTCCTCCCAGTCGATCGTGCCATAGCCTAGGGCGGGCGGAAGATGGCTGTCCCTGTCACCCATATTATCGTGAATGTGGAGCATCATAAGCAGCTCCTTTCCCACAAGGCGGACAGCCTCCGCCGAGTCGGGCTTTACTATATTTGCGTGACCTGTGTCAAGGCAAACCCGAAGATTTGGGTGGTTGACTTCTCTTACAATTCTTAAAATTGAGCTTATGGACGCCGTGGGAAGATTTGAGAAGGGCATATTTTCAAGGCAGATTATAACATCATTCTCCTCGGCAACGCTGGCAAGACGGGAGAAGAACTCCACATTCAGCCTGAACTGCTCCTCGGGCTGCTCTGGCGAGTCATAGCCAAAGGGCATGATCGGGTGAAGGGCTATGTATTTAGCGCCGAGAATACCCGCGGCTATGGTTGCGCGGCTCATTTTCTCAAACCTCTCGGCTCTGTCTTCCTCTGTTCCATCCTGAGAGGGCCAGCGCCAGGGGCCGTGAATCTGATTTATCCTGATGCCTCCGCCCGTGAGCTTATCTCTGTACATCTCGCAGTCGCGAATAAACTCCTCGCCCATGTTCCTATAAAGCTCGGAGTCGGTGTTGGCATACAGGTTGAAATCCAGATATTCAAAGCCGTGGGCGAGCATCCTTCTTCCACCCTCTTCGTAGCCGTATTTCAAAATATAATAGGGAATAATTCCAATATTCATATATTCCTCCCCTGGGGGCTTTTTTCTATATTTTATCACAGAACATCGGGTAAGTCAATAAGGATTGCAAATAATAATCAGGACCCGTGTCAAGAAAAAACAGGGCATTCTTGATTTATGACAATAATTATTTACATTTATGCGGCAGAGGTATATTTTTGAACCGAAGGGGAATATTAACACAGGGAGGGACTATGCTGGGAGAAAAACACAGTGAAAATGTTACAAGGCTTCGCGGGGCATTATTTGCCACCGAGAGCTTTGATATTATAGAGCGCCATCTGCATGTCGGTGGCGAGGATCTATGCTTCTTTTATATAGACGGCTTTACCAAGGATGGCGAGATGCAGAGGGTTATGCAGACGCTGATGACTATGGATGAAAGCGGCAGTGCCGAGTATGTTGCCGCCAGGCTTCCCTATGTGGAGGTCGAGCTGAGCTGTGAGATACCAACCCTGGTCAGGGCTGTTTTGTCGGGGCAGGCCTGTGTTCTTGGACAGAGCTTTGGTGCAATGGCTATACTCGTTGATGCCAGGACATACCCTGCAAGGACTACCGCCGAGCCTGACACCGACAGAGTTATGCAGGGGGCAAGAGACGGCTTTGTTGAAACTCTCGTTATGAACACCGCCCTCATCAGGCGCAGGATAAGGGACCCAAGGCTCAGAATGCGCCACTTCAATCTGGGCGGCTCCTCCGCTACCGATGTGGTTATGTGCTATATGGACGGGGTGGCGGACAGGCAGACAATTGATTTGATTGCGGGGAAGCTTGCCGCCCTTCGCCCCGATAGCCTTACCCTGGGATACCAGTCCTTGGCGGAGAGCCTGATTAAGAGGGGCTGGCTCAATCCCTTCCCGAAGATCAGGCTCACCGAGCGGCCCGACACCGCCTCCAGCCAGGTTCTGGAGGGGAGTATACTCCTTATCTGCGACACCACGCCGCAGGTTATGATTTTACCGACATCTATTTTTGCCTTTATCCAGCAGACCGATGACTTCTATTTTCCGCCCCTGACCGGCACATATCTGAGGCTTGTGCGAACGGTCATACTCCTTCTGTCTGTCGTGGCAACACCGCTTTGGTATCTCTACCTCGAGTATGCCGACGCGCTGCCCGATTTCCTGCGCTTTTTAATTCCCGATGACCCGGGGGCACTGCCCATCATTCTTCAGCTGCTTCTTGTTGAGCTGGCAATAGACGGACTTAAGATTGCCTCCATGAATACGCCGGATATGCTATCAAACTCTCTTTCTGTGGTGGGTGCGCTTATCCTCGGTGACTTTGCCGTACAGGTGGGCTGGCTCTGTGCCGATGTCATTCTCTATATGGCGTTTATCGCGATTGCCAACTTCGCTCAGCAGAATGTGGAGCTTGGCTATGCCTTCAAGTTTATCCGCGTGATAATCCTTCTTCTTGTCTATGCCTTCGGCATTTGGGGGCTTCTGCTCGGCTTGCTGGTCTTCATATTCCTCGTTGCCACCAACACCACGGTTACAGGCAAAAGGCATTATCTCTATCCGCTTATTCCCTTTGATTGGGGAGCGATGAAGAGGCTTGTGTTACGGCTTAAGAAAAGCGATGTGGGCGACAGCGGCGAGAGCGAAGGGGGCGCAGCCGCGCAGAGAAGCGAAAAATAAAAATGGGGGCTGCCCACGGGCAACCCCTATTAGCGTGTTAAATTATCGCCTGAATTATGTAAACAATTGCTTGCATTACAAATTATCAAAGGACGAGATGCGTGAGAGCCTCCCGTCCTTTTCTCTTAAGCTATATCTTAGCCGACGAAGCCAATCTTTCTTCTTACCTTGCTCATTGTACGCCTTGCGTAGCCGAAGGCCTCCTCGGCTCCCGCGCGCATTACCGCCTCAAGGTGCGCCTTGTCTGCAATAAGCCTTGCAAACTCCTCCCTTACATGGGCGAGTCCGTCAGCGCACGCCTCGCCAACCGCCAGCTTGAAGTCGCCGTAGCCAAGCCCTGCAAACTCGCGCTCTATTTCCTCAAAGCTCTTGCCCGTGAAGGCGCGGTAGATGGTCATAAGATTGGATACGCCGGGCTTATCTTCGGAATATCTTACCTCTGTCTCGGAGTCGGTCACAGCCCTCTTGAACTTGCGCATAATGTCATCCTTGGAGTCAAGGATATAGACCACAGCCATCGGGTTAGGGTCAGACTTGGACATCTTTGCGGTGGGCTCCTGCAGGGACATGATCTTCATCGTGTCGGTGGGGATATACGGCTCGGGTATGCGGAAGGTGTCGGAGTAGAGCTGGTTGAAGCGGAGGGCTATATCCCTTGCAAGCTCTATGTGCTGCTACTGGTCTATGCCGGTTGGACCTATATCGGTCTGGTACAGAAGGATATCCGCCGCCATCAGGGTGGGGTATGTGAAGAGCCCCGCATTGATGTTGGATGCGTTTTTTGCGCTCTTGTCCTTGAACTGTGTCATACGCGAAAGCTCGCCGAACATTGTATAGCAGTCGAGTATCCAGCCAAGCTCTGCGTGCTGGGGAACCTGGGATTGAACGAAGAGGGTATTCTTCTTTTCGTCAAGACCGCAAGCCATGTAGAGGGCAAGAGTCTCGTAGGTTCTTCTCCTGAGATCTGCGGGCACCTGTCTTACCGTTATTGCGTGGAGGTCAACGACACAGTAGAAGGTCTTGTATTCCTCGCTGAAGCGTGTGAAGTTCTTTATTGCGCCCAGATAATTTCCTATGGTCAGGTTTCCGGAGGGCTGAACACCGGAAAAGACCGTTTTCATTGCATTATCCGCCATTTTATAGCCTTTCTGATGGTTTTCATAATATAATAAAATATTTTATCACCTATCGGTAGGTTTGTCAAGGGGTAAATGCAAGCGGCTGATTAGCTATGCGGCAGATAAGCATAAATGTAAGCGGCAGATAAGTTGCAGATAAGTTGAAATGCAAGCGGCAGATAAGCTGAGCGCTTTTGCAGAGGGGGATTTTCCGTATGGCGCGGCATCGGTCGGACTAGCTCTTTACTCTAATGCCCTCCCCGACAACGCCGCGCACGCGGCATAGCGGATATATTATGCTGTCCCTGCCGACGATCGCGCCGGGGCAAAGCACGGCGCCGCAGCCTACCTCCACCGAGTCGCCGAGAATAGCTCCCAGCTTCTTCCTTCCCGTCTCTATCCTGCCCTCGGGGGTGGCTATGCTTATCGGCGTCCTGTCGCTTTTTACATTTGAGGTGACAGCGCCTGCGCCAAGATGCGCCCGATAACCTAAAATCGAGTCCCCCACATAATTGAAGTGGGGAGCCTGAACCCTGTCAAAGAGAATGGAATTCTTTATCTCGGTAGAGTTGCCGACGACGCAGCCCCTCCCTACAAGCACACCGCCGCGGATAAATGCGCCCGGGCGGATATCCGACCCCTCCATTATTATTGTCGGGCCGTGAATAGTGGCAAGCTCGGAGACTCTTGCCCGTCTGCTTATCCAGATGGACTCTCCGTATTTGTGGTATTTCTCCTGGGGAAGATGGCACCCCGTGTTAAAAATTATCTCCTTCAGGCTCTCCAGAATATCCCAGGGGCGGTTGTAGGAAAGTATCCTGTCATAGAGTAGACTTGTGTCGGGATTTGCAAATAATTCTTTACTTTCTGGTAGCATTTTTATCCTCGCTCTCTATAACCGCCCGAAGCCTCTCTGCGATTTCATTCGCCTGTTTCTCGCTCTCTGCCTCCACCATTATCCGTACTACCTCCTCGGTGCCGCTTTCGCGGAGAATTATCCGTCCCTCCTCGCTAAGGTCGCTCTCTCTACGCGCCTTTTCCTCCAGCACGCGCTCGCTTCTTATGATCCCCTTCTCCTTAACCGGCAGGCTCAGTGTTACCTGTGGGAGCATCGCTACCTCGTCCGCCACCTCGCATAGGCTTGCCTTTTCCTCGATAAGCGTCTCGATAAGCTTTATTCCGGTGAGAATGCCGTCACCCGTGGTTGAATACTGAGAGAGAATGATATGCCCCGATTGCTCGCCCCCGAGCGAGAAGCCGCCCTCGCGCATTCTTTCATATACATATCGGTCTCCGACCTGCGTGCTTTCAAAGTCGATTTTCTCTCTCCTTAACGCTCTATAAAGTCCGAGGTTGGACATAACCGTTGTTATGACTTTGTTGCCAAAGAGACGCCCCTCTCTTTTCAGCCTTTTTGCGAGAATGTACATTATTTTGTCTCCGTTTACCTCCCGCCCCATCTCGTCAACCGCAATGCACCTGTCTCCGTCACCGTCGAGTGCGAGCCCGATATCGTAGCCCTCCTTAAGCACCCTTTCCCTGAGCGAGTCGATATGCGTTGAGCCGACACCGTTATTTATATTTACTCCGTCCGGCTCTGTCCCGATTGTAATTACCTTTGCCCCCAGGGCGTTGAATACGGCGGGAGCAATCATCCAGCCGCCGCCGTTTGCGCAGTCCAGGATAATTCTTTTTCCCTTGAAGGAGTGGGTGGAATTGGAGAGAAGATAGCCCATATATCGGTTTCTGCCGGCGGAGTGGTCAACAATTCTTCCGATATCAGGACCGCTTCCTGGCTTGGGTAGAGCGGACGAATCCATAAGCTCCTCAAGCTCCTCAATCAGCCCGTCATCGATTTTCTCTCCGCTTGGAGAGATAAGCTTTATTCCGTTATCATAGAAGGGGTTGTGGCTTGCCGATATCATCACCCCAATGTCAAAGCCCTCGCTGCGCGTTACATATGCAACCGTCGGGGTAGTACAGACATGGAGCATATAGACATCTGCCCCCGAGGCGGCAAGCCCCGATGCCATAGCATATTCAAGCATATAGCTTGACAGCCTGGTATCCTTGCCGATAACCGCCCTGCATTTTTCTTTTTCCCTCTTGTAAAGACCGCCGAGGATGCGCCCGAGGCGGTATGCCATATCCGCGCTGAGGCTCTCTCCCGCCCTGCCTCGGTAGCCGTCTGTGCCAAAATATTTTCCCATAGCATCTCCTTGATATTGATATAGAATTAGTATATGCAAAAGCTTTGGGGATTACACATATCAGAGCGGCTTTTTGACATTGTAATATTAAGCAAAAAGAGAGAACAATCGGTCGGTAGCCGAAATGTCCTCTTTTCTGTTAGTGAAGTAGTGAAGTTTTTGCTGACGCAAAAGTGAAGTTGCTACGCAGTGAAGTTTGTGCTACGCACAAGTGAAGTTAAGTTTTCCCATCACTTCGCCATCAGGCGAAACTTCACTCACAAAGTGAACTTCACTATCGAAGATAACTTCACTTATGCCCGTAAGGGCAAACTTAGTTATGCGTGTTCTCCGTTAAGGAAAACACGCATAAGCCCGTGTCGGTGTAAAACAATATTTTTCTTATCAGTATTGTGTCAGCGTGTCCTCGGTTATGCTGATATCTACCGACATTTCCGAGCCGCGAATGATGTTGAAGGTAACGGTAGAGCCAACCCTGGCGTTTAGCATACTGTCGATAACCTTGAAGGTTCTGTCAACCTCGTAGGTCTTGCCGTCGATGGTGATTGACTTGATTATGTCCCCTGCCTCGAGCAGACCCTTGACTATCGAGTCATCAAGAACCGAGCCTACTGTAACCGTCTCACGGCGTACCACCTTGCCTGTTTCGGTATCAAGCTCGGAGTGCGCCTCGGTGACATTTACCGTGATGCCGAGAATGCAGCGGTAGACGGAGGTCTTATCCGTGCCGTCGCAGTAGTAGATAATGTTGTCGGAGATATATTTGACCACATTGGAGGGAATGGCGTAGCCGATGTTGTCGATGTCGGAGTCCACAAGCTTGGCGTTGACTATACCGATAAGCTCGCCCCTTTCGTTGAAGAGCCCGCCGCCCGAGTTTCCTCCGTTGACCGCGGTATCAATACGCATAACACGCAGGCTGATGGGGGTGTAGCCGTCAGCTCCCTCCATCTCGAGATACTCGCTGTCCACATTCACATATCCAACTGTTGCCGATATGCCCGCGGCCGCCGCATTTCCTATCGCAATTGCCATATCAAGCACCGAGACGTTATTGGAGTCGGCAAACTCTGCCTCCCTTGCGTTGCTCCTTGCAAGCACCGCGCTGTTTTCAACCTTCAGCACCGCGATATCGTAATTCATAGAGCCGCCGATATAGCTCGCCTTGATGCCATAGCCGCTGATGGTCTGTGGCTCGGAGCCATACAGGTAGAGGGTTATATCGTCGCTGATTCCGCCTGAGGTGGTGGACATATTGTGATAGACAACATGGTAGTTTGTGATGATATAGGCGTTGCCGTTCTCCTTATCCAGCTTGTAGATCACTCCCGAGCCGGAGGAGGTTGCCTTTGTGGTCTTGGAGGGGTATATTCCGCTGCGAACGGTGAAGTTGCATTCAACACTGACCGCGCTGAGCAGGCCCTTCGCCGCCGCGCTTGCCACCGTTGCGCTTCCCTCGATATTGATGTTATAGTTGTCTCCGCCCTCGACGGTCACATTCTCTCCCAGCTGACTGCTTATCAGATTTCTGACATCCTCCTCGGTCATATAATCACCGCTCTTGCCATCATCAAGCATAAGGCAGGAGGAGAGGGAAAGAAGGAATGCGAAAATAAGAAGACAGCTGATTATAATTCTGCTTTTTTTCATAAAACACCACTCCTATTATCAAATAGGTTTTCAAAATATGCTATTAGTATACAACAGGAATGTGAAGATATTGTTACAAAAGTCTTGCAAAGATAAAAATTATTTACAAACCCTCGGTGAATTGTCTGTTTTTCAGCCCTTGCTTTGCCTTCTGCCAAAGACCGTGGCATATTTTTCAAGGGGGAACTTGGGTACTCTGCCGTAGGTGAGAATACCGTTCTGCTCCTGCTCAACATCGGTCAATTGAGTGTAGCAATAGCCGAGAATATTCGGGGTTGTAAGAAGAACATCGACAAGTCCGTTAAGACGGGCGAAGTATTCCTCCTCGCTCTCCACGCTCTTGCCATAGCCCCAGGCGCTCCTGTCGGCTGCGCTATCCTCCATTACCCACTTGAGGCCGCCCCACTCGCTGACGAAGATGGGTGTGCCGGGGGTGTAGTGCTGTCTGCCCGGGTAGAGCCTCTCTATCTGGTCATGGATAATACCCTTATCAGCGTCGCGGAAGATCTCGGCAAAGAGGGCAGGGTCCTGCTGGTAATCGTGAATATCGTAGAGGTCGTTTCGTGTCTGCAGCGAGCCGGAGTTGGCGATAACAGGCCTTGTGGGGTCGATGGCGTGGGTGATGTCGTATATAGCCTCGATAAACGAGTCGGACTGAGGCACGCCATTTTTGTCCCAGGTCTCGTTGAAGGGACACCAGCCGATTATCGATGGGTGCGCCATATCTCTTTCCATTTCCTCTATCCACTCGGGGAGGAAATTGTATATATTCAGGGGGTCAGTGTGGTCTAAGCCCCAGTTGCCGGTCTCGGCAAAGAGGAGATAGCCTCGCCTGTCTGCGTGGTAGAGGAAGAGAGGCTCAAAGACCTTCTGGTGCAGCCTTGCGCCGTTGAAGCCAGCCTTCATCGAGGTCTCGATATCGTAGATAAGCGCCTCCTCGGTGGGCGCGGTGTAGATGCCGTCGGGGTAGAAGCCCTGGTCAAGCACGGTGCGAAGGTAGACGACCTCGCCATTGACGGTAAAGCCGTCCTTGGTTAGTCCGACCTCTCTTAAACCGAAATAGCCCTGTACCGTGTCGGGTTTTTCGCCCTCCAGTGTCAGCTCCAGGTCATAGAGCCTGCCTTCGCCAACCTCCCACAGATGCTTTTCTGTAAGGGGAAGGGTAAGGGTGGCTACTCTGCCCGAGACGGTGGTGGAGGCAGAGCCTGCCTCTTTGCCCTCATAGCGCGCCCGAGCCTTGAGGCATAACCCCTCGCCACCCTCGGTAAAGACGGTCAGGGTAGCCGTGCAATTGGTAATATCCGAGGTGACATTATACCTCTTTATATATGCTCTTGGTACGAATTCAAGCCATACGGTCTGCCAGATTCCTGTCGTTCTGGTGTAGAAGCAGTTGTAGGACTCCTTCTTGTGGGACTGCTTTCCGCTTAACTGGCTGCCCGTGGGAATATCGTCCTCGGCATAGATTGTTATATCGGCAATGCCGTCCGATATGTAATCGGTAATATCAAAGGAGAAGGGGGTATAGCCGCCCTTGTGCGAGCCGACCTCCCTGCCGCAAACATAGACTGTTGTGCGATAGTCACAGGCGCCGATGTGGAGAATTACTCTCTCGCCCTCGCTCATTACGGGGAGAGTAACCCTTCTTTTGTACCATACCGCGCTGATGAAGTCGGTGTTGCCTACTCCGCTTAAGGCGCTCTCGGGGCAGAAGGGAAGGGTGATTTTTCCACCAAGAGAGCCACTCTTGTAAAGCTCGCGGCTGATGCCGGTTCGCTCGTTGTCTGTTTCAAATGCCCATTCGCCGTTCAGAGATAGCCATTTTTCCCTCTTCAGGTCGGGGCGCGGATGCTCGCATCTTGGAATGTTGTTCATTTTTCTTTCTCCTTTTGATAGTGAAAAGACTGATTATAAGCTGTTTTTCCCTCGGAGCCGAGGGCCTAATTTATCTTTTGTTATTTTTGAAGAACTGGTAGAGGTAGCAGGGAATCATTCCGTTATAAAGCTTCCTTACCTTGTCCGCCTTTCTGCCGTAGAGCCTCTCAAAGCCCTCGTGGCTGGTGATTATGTACGCCTGCCAGGGCTCAAGGCTGCGGAAGTGTCTGCCGATATCGCGGTAGAGGCTCTCTACCTCCTCCATACTGCCAAGTCTTTCGCCATAGGGGGGATTTGTCACTATCGTTCCGCGCCGTCCGGGCGCAAGAATTGTGCGTGCATCACGGCAGAAAATCTTCATAGAATTTAACACGCCTGCCCTGTAAGCGTTATCCTTGGCTATTTTCAGCGCCTCCTCGTCGATATCCGAGGCAAAGACCTCAAACTCCGAGGGGACAATGCCCTCAAGAGCCTCCTCACGGGCATCCGTCCAGAGGCTCGCCTTGATCCAAGGGTATTGCTCGGCGGCAAAATGCCTCCTGCCTCCCGGGGCGATATTGCGCATCATCATCGCCGCCTCGATGGCTATCGTTCCGCTTCCGCAGAAGGGGTCCCACATCAGCACATCCTCGCGGGGGCGAGCGGTGGCGGCAATTGCCGCGGCAAGTGTTTCACGGATCGGCGCCATATTCGACTGACGGCGGTAGCCCCTCTTGTGCAGAGGCTCGCCCGAGGTGTCTATCATAAGAGTTGCCTCGTCATTCAGAATGAAGAACTCTACCTGATACTTTATCCCCTCCTCGGGGAACACAGATATTCCGTATATCTCACCGAGATGGCGAACTATCGCCTTTTTTACAATAGCCTGGCAGTCGGGGATTGAGTGGAGCGCCGATTTTATAGAATGTCCCTTTACCGGGAAGGCATCGTTTCTGCCTATGAACTGCTCCCAGGGTAGGGCGCGTGTCCCCTCAAACAGCATATCAAAGCTGTCCGCCCTGAAGCTGCCGAGCTTGACATATACTCTCTCGGCATAGCGGAGGAAGATGTTTGAGAGGGCTATTGCCTGCTCGTCACCGAGGAAGGTCACTCTTCCGTTTATTGTTGATATTCTCTCATAGCCGAGGGCATCAATTTCCTCGCCGAGGAGATGCTCCAGCCCAAAAAGACAGGTTGCAACCAGTTGTATTTTCATTTCTTCCCTTTACTCTTTACTGTGGTATATAGTCCTCAAAGATAACCGAGTCAAAGCCGTTACGAATGGCGTCTCTCTCCTCCTCTGCCGAGCGAACCGTCCAGGCGAACAGGGGCGTGCCAAAGGTGCGGCGCAGATAGCGGAGCGAGCCGTTCCTGTACCCCGTCTTGTCATAGGCGATGAAGTCGGGGCGGAAGAGGAAGTTCATACGGAGATCCTGCAGGAGCTTATACAGCAGCTTTCCGCGATACTTTGCCGTAGCCATATAGTCGCAGGAGAGTATTCCCAGCAGAATTTCGGGGCGAGCGCGCCTGACGGTGCGGAGTGCTAGGGGGTTGAAGGACTCAACAATGAAGTCTCCGTGGTAGCCCTCAAGCTCGACCAGCAGTCTTTCGGCAACGCCGCTCTCGTCGGTATCCATCTTGATTTCAATAAGCAGGGGAACGGCTCCGTCGATAAGCTCCAGAACCTGTCGGAAGGTTGGAATTCCCTCCTCAGTGCCGCCGAGACTCATATTTGCAAGCTCCTCGGTGGTGTAGTCGATTACCTTGCCCTCAATGCCGCACATACGGGCGAGAGTCGGGTCGTGGAATACCACAAGCTCGCCGTCCTTGGACAGGCGGACATCAAGCTCTATGCCAAAGCCCGACTCCTTTGCCTTCGCAAAGGCGGAGAGGGAGTTCTCCTGCGAGCCGTCGCGGTGCAGTCCCCGATGGGCAAAGCGGACGAACCTGTATCTCTCCATCTCGCCGTTTCTCCTGCCGGGGAGAATAGCGACAAAGAGGAACAGGAAGAGGAAAATGCCTGCCAGCGCTAAAAGTGATAGCGCAATTATCAGTATTATAAGCCAAATATCCATTTTGTTGTTCCTTGAGTTAGTGTTCAGTGTTCAGTTGAAGGTTTATGGTGAAGGGCTGACACGGGTGGGGGCAAAGCTTTGCCGTATTAGTCGTCGCCGCCAAATGCCTCGGCAATTGCTGCCTCCTTTTCGGGGCGAGCGTCTCCGTGGCGCACGAAGAACATTGTTACAAAGGACAGGGCAACAAAGATTGTACCAAAGGCGAAGTAGACATATCTCATGCCGATAAGGTCGTAGAGAACGCCGGAGAGAATTGGGGCAATGATCTGCGCTGCCATGGATGCAGTGTAATAGTAGCCTGTGTACTTGCCCACATCACCGCACTTTGCCAGCTCGACAACCATGGGGAAGGAGTTGACATTGATGGTAGCCCAGCCGATACCGGCAAGGATGAAGATGGGGTACTGAATCCAGCCACTCTCCGCAGTTATAAAGTTGCCGACGAAGAAGGCGGAGGCAAGCATAATAATGCCCGCAAGAATGGTTTTTCTTCTGCCGAGCTTGGAGGCAACGATGCCAACAGGGATGTAGGCAACAACCGCCGCAGCCTGGGCAATTATAAGAGTGAAGTTAAAGTCCATACGAAGCACATCTCCCGCATAGACCGAATACTTGCTGGTTATGGAGTTATAGCCGATGTACCATAGGGCGACCGATGCAAGGATAAGCAGAAGCGAGCGCATTTCGGGCTTTGTCAGGCTGCGCTTCTCGCCTGTCTCGGCAGGCGTAGCCTCCTCGAGGCCAAGTCTTTCGGTCTCGCTCTGCATCTCATCTGCCCATCTTTTCTCCTTTACGGTGAGAAGGAAGATGGCAAGCCCCAGTAGCATTATGCCCACGACAGCAAGAACATAGCCGGTGAATTGCATAAACTGATTTCCCGAGGTGCCAAAGACCATACCGAGAACCAAAACGGTGATACCGCCGGCAGTACCCATGAGGTTGATTATTGCGTTGCCCTTGGAGCGCAGAGGCTTGATCGTTACATCGGGCATCAGAGCTACCGCGGGAGAGCGGAAGGTTGCCATCGCAAGGAGAACGACCAGCAAAAGACCGATAAAGCCGATAAGCGGCAGAGGATTTGCAAGAGTAATCTCCAGCGAACGGGCGGCAATCTCGCCGAGAAGCTTATCTCTCGCCTCGTCGCTGACAGCTGCTTCAAGCAGGACAGCATACTCACCGGTGGGGAGAAGGGAGAGCTGGAAATTGTCAATAAAGGTCAGGGAGAAGAAGGCGACAGCCGCCGCAACAGCGCCAAAGAGAATGAAGGGCGTGCGCTTGCCAAAGCGGGTGTTGACCTTATCAGAAAGCGAGCCGAACAGAGGCAGGAGGAACACCGCAAGAATGTTGTCAAGCGACATAACCGCTCCCGAGACGGTGTCCGGCAGTCCGAAGTGGTGGTTCAGAATTAGGGGGACTATCGCATCGTATGCCTGCCAGAAGGCAGAAATCAGGAAGAATGCGAAGCCCACAAGGATGGTTCTTTTGTAATTGAGTTTCATAGGAAGCTCCTTTTTGTTTTTTTGTGATAACCCATCTCTTTGATTTTAGCATATAATTTAGAGTTTGTCAATGTTGGAATGTAAGAGTGGTCAGTGTTCAGTGGTCAGTGTTCAGTGGTTAGTGGGCAGTGGTGTAGGGACCGGCGGTCTCGCTGCGGCTCGGTCACTCCTCGGGTCTGACAGCCATCCAGGCTGTCATTCAATACCTCGGAGCCACTTCGTTACCACGACGGTCCGTGTAGGATAACCCACAGAGCAAGCCTAGTCCGACGAAGGCAAGCCATACTTAAGCCTTCCCCAGTGGGGGAAGGTGGCAAGATAGCCGCGAGCGGTTATCTTGACGGATGAGGTGTCCGCCAAAGTCTTGCACCCACAGAGCAAGCCTAGCCCAACAAAGGAAAGCCATAGC
>JAFTRB010000226.1 GCA_017462445.1 Clostridia bacterium | reverse complement strand
TCTCGTATTCTTGTATATGTCTATATTCTCGTGGCATAAAAAATCCTCCCATGGTAGATGTTTATATTCTACCATAGGAGGTCCTTTTTTTCAATTGTCCGTTTTTAACGGACTTGTGCATTTCGGACTAGTCCCTTTTTTCTTGCAATAACCCCTGCCAAGGGGTATGGCGTGTTAAATTATCAGAGTATTCCCGCCGTGGAATAGAGGGTGTAGCGAGGCCATACAAAGCCGACGCCGAGGGGCGCATCATCAGCCTCGCCATCGTAGCGGAGGCGCTCCTCCTCAAGCTCTTCAATTTGTTCTATTTCACCTGCAAGAAGGGCGCGAATACGCTCCTTGACGGTATCAAAGCGCATTACCATTCCGCCGTAGCGGATATCGTGGACCTCGAAGCCGAAGGGCTTGTTATATTCCATCCAGGCCCTGCGGTGAGCGAGTCGCATTTTCTTCAGCTTTTCTATTATGATGTCGCATTCATCGGCGAGAGCCGAGAGCGCGGCTCTATCACGCTTATCGTATGCCTCCTTCAGGCGTATGCCAAAGTTAGCCTTGTTTTCAAGGAGGGAGGACAGGAGACGGACAACCTCATATGCAGGGGCTAAAGGCGCGCTGACCGCAACTCCGGACAGCGCCTCGGTGACACGGTTGTAGTAGCTCTCTGTATCTATGCCCCCAATATGCCTGTCGCATATGCCAAGAAGGGGGTCATTATTGAAGAGCATGCTTCCAAGTCCAACTATGCCACCGTGGGGGTACTCCACCGCCTCTACATTAACGATATTGTCATAGCTGTCCTTGCAGGCGTTTGCGAAGGTCTCCTTGGCTCTATCCAAGCAGAACTTCCCACCCGAGTAATCATACTCGGCATACCAGGCAAGTCCGGCAAGGCTCATAATCAAGGAGGAGCTTGAGCCGTTGTGCCATACTGTGGCAATTACCTCATCTATTCCGCCCTTTTTGCAGGCATCGAGGGCAGGAATTGTGTTTCTCAGCGAGCGTGAGTAGAGAGGACTGTGTCCGCTCCAGCACCACACGCCCCCCGCAAATATTGTACTGTCGCTGATTTTTTTATGCTTTTCAATATTTACCGCGTAGAACTCCTCGTTTGGCTGGTAATAGTCCCAAAAGACGGGCTGAACTCCCTCGGGAAGATAGCTGCCGATATCATCCGGCAGAACGGTACGCATATCGTAGTCGATAAAGCCCTCCATTCCCTTTGCCGACATACGGAAGAACATATCGCTCCAAATCATAGGTCGGAAGCCGTACCCCTTTGCCATCTCGCTGACACGCGCAAGATGCTCAAAGTAGATGTCCTTGCGCTCGCGGTAGCCGAATTTATCGAGATAAGCGCCTGTGCCGAGGTCGTGAGTCTCGTCCATTCCCATATGTATGCGACGGCTCTTAAAGCACTCGCGCATAGTTTTGAGCATATCGTCGATGAGACTGTAGGTTTCCTCCGCGCCGACAAGAAGCGCATTCGCCGTGTCCCTAACCTTGCCCATAGCCGGCCAGCGAAGAGCGGTGGCGAGATGACCGAGAACCTGAATGCAGGGGATAACCTCAATGCCGAGGGCGGCTGCATAGGCGTCTATCTCCTTAAGTTCGTCCTTGCTATATCTGCCGCGAAGATGGCCAAAATAGGGTCTGCCCTCGATACGGTAGGTATCCTCGGTGTAGAGCATAAAGGTATTCATACCCATAAGCGCCATTTTGCAAAGATAGAGCTTTATGTATTTCAAGTTCATAACCGCATTGCGCGAGGTATCGAGCATTGCGCCATTGGTCTTGAAAATCGGATGTTCCGTCTTTTCCGCTTTATTAATTCCCTTACCTATCCAGGATAGCAGGATCGAAAGGCCGCGGAAGAAGCGAGCCTTGCCTTTGCCGTATGCTATCCGCGCTTTCTTTCCGTCCAAAGAGACTGCCAGCTTCTCCTCGTCAAGCTCCTTTACTGTGACGGCAATATCAGCCGACGCCTCATCCGTAATTGTAAAATTCAGTTCATCCTTAATCAGCACGATGCCCACTGAAAGATTTTTATCCGCATCAAAAGACAGCTTCATAGCAGCCTCCTACAATTTTTATACTAAGTATAGCACATTGAATTTGCAATTTCAATATTCATCCTTCTCTTTTTTCAAGCTCTTTATGATAATGAAGGAAAGAAAGCATTACCAAAGCATTTTTCTATTGCTATTGGGAAGAAGTTATGATATAATGAAAATATAATACTAACATGACTGCAAGAGGACAGAATGGCAAAGAAAAAATCTGACAGGAACAAAACCATCTCAACCGGGATCAGAGAGGGGCAAAAATACCTGGATAGGTGCGTTAGCTTGACACGCTCCCCTGCATCTGTCGAGGAATATGTAAACAAAACTATACACGGTGATTGCCTTGATGTATGCAGACTTTTGCCACATGGGAGTGTGGATCTTATTATTGCCGACCCGCCCTACAACATTAACAAAACCTTTGGCGAGAGAAGCTTTTCAAGGAAAACATCCGAGCAGTACGAGGAATATACAAGAGAGTGGCTTGGCGCTGTCATACCGCTTCTAAAGCCCAACGGCTCAATCTATGTGTGCTGTGACTGGGAGTCCAGCCTGGTTATCGGCAGGGTGATGGCGGAAATGCTTACTGTGAGAAATCGCATCACCTGGCAGAGGGAAAAGGGGCGAGGCGCGAGGGCGAACTGGAAGAACGGAATGGAGGACATTTGGTTTGCCACGGTGGGAGAGGAATACACCTTCAACCTGGAAAGCGTAAAGCAGAGACGGCGAGTGCTTGCCCCCTATAAAGTCGACGGCGAGGCAAGAGACTGGGAGGAGGTCGGCGAGGGAAAATACCGCGATACCTGCCCCTCTAACTTCTGGGATGATATCACTATTCCCTTCTGGTCAATGGCTGAGAATACCTCTCACCCGACGCAAAAGCCCGAGAAGCTTTTAGCAAAGCTTATTCTGGCAAGCTCCTGCGAGGGGGATACCGTGCTTGATCCCTTCCTTGGCTCCGGAACAACCAGCGTTGTGGCGAAAAAGCTTGGAAGAAAATATATTGGTATAGAGCGCGAGAGCCAATACTGCATTTGGGCAGAGGAGCGGCTTGAGATGGCGGAGAAGTGCGCCGAGATACAGGGATATTCGGGCGGTGTATTCTGGGAGCGAAACTCTACCCCCAAAAAATAATATAAAACAATAAAAATAGCCAAAATCAACTGTGAGTAGATTAATTTCTATTGACACCTGCTTGTTTTTCTGTTAAAATTCAATTGTAATACTATTTGGAGGTATATTATGAAGGGTTTATCATCTAATATTCAAAAGCTTATTCTCTGGCTTACCGGCTATGTAAACATCATCGCCTTTATCCTGGCGGGTGGATACATTTTCAAGAGCACCGATGACGAGGATGTGAAGGAGAGCGCAAAGAATGTGCTTTTCCTCTACGCTATCTTTACCGGAATTATCCTGGTTCGCAATCTTATTTACAACATTATGAATGTGTTTGGCGCATCCTATGATGCTCTGTCGGTTGTTAGCACGATAGGAACTGTGTTCTCCATTATTCAGGCTATCGCCTTTGCGACACTGTTTATCCTTGATATTTACGGCATCAAGCTTGCATTCAAGGCTAAAAGCGCACAGCAGCAGGAACAGCCCACAGAGGAGCCTCTGACACTCGAGGCAAAAGAGGAAAGCGAAGAGGTTTAATGTAATGGGTATTGAAAAGCTATGTCTATATTCTCTCCTGACGCCCGATGGCAGATCCTCCTGCGTTGAGATTGCAAAAAGAGCTGTTCATTACGGTGTTGGCGGTCTTGAGCTTATGAACTTCTGCGATGAGCTGAGAACTCCCGATATGGTGGCTGCAAGGTCTGTTGGCAGATTTGCCAAGGAGCACGGTCTTGCACTCCCCTGCTTCTCGGTGGGCTGCACCTTCTTAAAGCCTGACCCGAGGGAGACTATCGAGTATCTGAAGGGATATGCGGACATTTGCTCCGAGCTTGAGATTCCCTATCTTCACCACACAATAATTCTTGAGCTGGACCACCAAAATCTCGCCGGGTATACCTACGAGGAGCTTATGAAGCTGGCGGTTGAATGCAGCCTCGAGGTGAGCGAGTATGCAAACTCAAGAGGTGTTAAGACTATTGCCGAGGATCAGGGCTTTGTTGTCAATGGCGTGAAGCAATACTCGGATTTTATGGCGAGGACTGACGGGAAAATTGGTCTTTTGCTTGACTTTGGAAATATCGCATTTGTCGACGAGAGGGCTGACGAATTCCTTGACTCTGTTGACCTTGAGGTCAAGCATGTACATATCAAGGACTACCTTCTCACGGATGAGCCGCTTGAAAAGGACAGCATGCGCTCCCGCGGCGGCAAATACATAACCGACTGTGAGATGGGTACGGGACATCTACCTATGCAATCTATCTTTGACGCTCTTAAGAGGAAAAATTATCAGGGCTATTATTCGCTTGAGTTCCCCGGTAATCTCAAGGAGGGCGATGTTGAAAGAAGTATTGAGAGAATTCTTAAGATGATGTAAAAAGGGGCTGCTTTATTTAGGCATAACCGTAAACAAAATGGACGAGGTGCAATAAATTTGTGCCTCGCCCATAACTTTTATGTGAACTAAAAAATCAAGGTTGAAAACCTACGGTTTTCTCCATTTTCATTAGATTTTGTTTACTACCGCCGTTTCCTTCCGCCGACGTATGCATATACGCCTGTTGGTCGTAAACGTCGCTTTCTGCTCTAAATCAAGCTAGCCCCGAAAGGCGCTTCGCACTAAGAATACAGATTTTTGCATTTAACCTTCGC
>JAFTRB010000225.1 GCA_017462445.1 Clostridia bacterium | reverse complement strand
TCTCGCTGGTGGAGTCTCCGCCTAAAATATCTCGGTAATAGCTGAGGGGCGAGAGGGTTGCCGAAAACAGCACCGCGGAAGCGCCTTTGTCAAGACGGGAGGAAATCACCCCACCCGTGTCAAGGCAATACCACTTTATACGAATGTTATCTCCCTCTAAAAACAGGATAAGCCGAAATCTATCATCGAATACCTGTAAACAATTATTTACTTTTTTGAGTCTTTGAGTCAGCCCCTTCAACAGCTTGATTTTTGCCTTATCCGTGCCGCCCCCCGATATCAAAAGCTCTCTTTGTGCGATGTCGTACAGCTCTCCCATAAGAGAGTACATAGAATTTGGGATATCGTTCAGGTGTGTCGCACCGACCTTCACTCCGTTTTTGTCCTGACGCACCTCGTCGGCGAGATAGGGGTAAAGCAGCTCCTTAAGCTCCTCTGCCGCACCTGCAAGAGCATCCTTCAGGCGTGTATTTATTAATTCGGGCGACAGCGATAGCATCTGCAGCTCCTCAAGCTCAAGCTCGGCGGTATACATCTCTCTTGCTCTCTCGGCAAGATTGTGCGCCTCGTCTACAAGAAAGGCATAGCTCCCACCCTCGGTGAAATATCTGCGTATATACACAGATGGGTCGAACAGATAGTTGAAGTCGCATATTACAATATCGCAAAGCTCGGAGTAGGCGAGTCCCAGCTCATAGGGGCATACCGTATATTTTGGCGCGACCTCTCCCACCTCCTTGGGGGTGATTACCGCTTGTCCCATGCGGTATAGCTCCATTACCGCGTCTGCAAGCCTTGCGCTCCCAGAGCTTTCGCAAAGCCGCCTGTCATCACGGCATTTGTGTCCGTTTTTGCAGGAGCGCTCCTTGCTGCCGATGGCAATTGCGCGGAGCCTGACGCCTCTTTCGGCAAAATCATTCAGGCAGTCGACGGCAACATTGACGGTGGTTGTCTTTGGAGTAAGATAAAACACCTTGTCAAGCTTACCGTCTCCCAGCGCGCGCAGAGCGGGGAATAGGGCGGAAACCGTTTTTCCTGTTCCTGTGGGAGCGGTAGCGTAGAGCCGTGTCCCTCTCATCAGGGCGCGGTAGGCAGAGCGGATAAATTCGTTCTGTCCCTCTCTTATCTCACGATAGGGGAAGGAGGCCGCCTTCATAGAGGGGAGCCTCTCGGTTACTCTCTCGACCTCCGGCTTGCCGTATATCCCGACGGCTATTTTACACTTGTCGAAGAACCTTTGAAGATTGGAGAGGGTGACTCTTTCCTCCTTTTCCTCGCTGTCCCCGTCACGCGTGTTGATGTATATGCACCGAAGAAGAATTGACTCTTTGCCCTTCTCGGCGGCAAGCATATATCCAAGCACAAATGCCTCGGCTCGCGCCTGTGCAAGGTCGGCCCGTCTTGGCTTGCCGTCAAGCTCACGCACCAGGGTTATTCTCTCGCGGTCAATCTCATCAGCCTTGCCAAAGAGACAGTAGTTAATACCGCCCTCGGTATACTCTAATTCTACACGCTCCCCACCGTTAAGCCCGATTTTTGCCCCACTGCCGGCATCACAGATTGATGGCTCCTCGTCGTCATAGGGGAGAGTTGTGGATATGCCACGGCGGGCAAGAGAGACGAACTCCTTAACCGATATGAGTATTCTTTTTTCCTTTGACTCGTACCGCATGGCAAATCCTCCTTTTTTAATTCATCTATTAAAGTATAACCTATTTTTCCTTTTATGTCAATCAAAAAAATGCCACCAAGTAAAAAACTCGGTGGCAATGGGACTAGCCCCTTGTAAATGTTATCGATACAGGATATGCTACCGCCGTGTCAGCGTCCGATGGCATACGGAAGGCGTAGTAATATGTCGTGCCTGCAGTAAGGGTGACACTGGTGTGGCAGGAGCCGTTTGAGTCAACCGTAATGCTTGACTGCGGTATCTCTGTATATCCTCTTGTGCTGTTCAGCGAGGTTGTGTTGCTTATTCGGCATTCATCGGACACATTTATTGTATAAGTTCCGCTCTCCTCGGGGGTGAAGCACACATAGGTGTAGGCATTGATCAGGCTATTGTTAACGCCTGCCGCATCCTGGTCGCCGTAGTTGGTGGATACATCTCCGTCTGTCACCAGGTTGAGGTCCACACTGTATGCGGCATTGGGAGCAAGGTAGGCAGCCCAGTAGTCGGTGTTGTAGCTGCTTCCCGACCTTACCGCAGTTCCGTTTATAGGATCTGCGCAATCGTAATACTTTTGTCCGTTTGAATCGGTTGTTTCATAAAAAATAGTCTTAAGAACATTCGGAACCATTGTTCCGCTGGAATTGTTTGCCGGCTCGGGCGTAGAGAATATTGTAATCTTTGTTCTTGCTCCGTCGGTCTCTGACGGATCGAATTTAATAACATAGGTCGTCCTATCCGCCTCTGCCTTGTCTGTCTGCGCCAGCAACTCGATCAGCTTGACAGCCTCATCGCTCTTGCCCGAAGCATTGCTTGCGTAATCGGATAGCACATCGCTTGAGAGAACATAGTTCTTTGCGGCAAACCATCCCGAGTCATTGTCGCTGATGATTCCCTGAAGGATTTCCATAGCCTCCGGGTCGTTCATTACATTTTTCAGGTTTGTAATGGCATCCTCCTGCCCCTGAGTTCTTACAGGTATGTCAACGGTATATGCGATACCGCCGGTTATTACGCTTACATATTTAGCGTTTATCGGAGAGCAGCAAACCATGGAAAACAACAGAAGGACTGTCAGTAAAAATAGTATTAATCTGTTTTTCATATCAATTCACCTGCTCGCAGCTGAGGTCATACAGGATATTGACCTTATCCTGTATCAGCTCTCCGTTACTGTTATTTGTATTATGCGCCGATATAAAGAAGAGGAAGGAGTAGGTGTGGGTGGTTTCCTCCGCGCCTATCACGATATCCTCGGCAAGGGTGATTATGTTCGATGACGAGGAATACCACGTATAGCTGTCACCGTCAACCTTGGCGTAGTAGATGATGCCCTCGGTGAAGCTGCCTGTAAGTCCGCCTCCCGTCATATCCGAGAGAGTGGTGGAGCTGAAATCAGCATCTCCGATGTCCTTTGTGCTGTATGGGGCATTGCTCCCCTGTGAAGCAGGGCAGGCGAGGGAGGTTACGTTGGTTGTAGTGGCTGGGTCGAGATAAATTTTAAGAGAGTATTTTCTCTTAACCGCATTTTCGTAGAATATCGCGCTTATATCCGCCTGAAAGACATAGTAATGCGGATCCTCTGTGGCTGTTATACCTGCTACGGCAAACTCCTTGTGCGACACTACTCCGCCGTGGAAGGAGCCAACCTTTCCGACCGAGGAGGGCGTAATTCCTGTCAGATATCTTGCAAGTAATACGCTGCTCAAATGAGTCAAAAGCAGTAAAACAACTAAAATCAAAGAAATGACACGCGAAAGCTGTGCTATTTTAATACCCTTAAGTTTGATTTAAAACACCTCTTTTTTGAATAAAAGGAAAGGGCAAGCATCACTCGCCCTCGTTATTGCTTGATTGCTCCTCGCTCTCCTCGCCCCCGGATATTGCCCTCAGGGCTTCGATCTCTCGGCGAATGCTCTCAAGGTCGCTTGACTTCTCGTCATCCTCCTTTTTGTAGGAGAGGATCAACAGCCAAACAGCCAAAGCTAAAATTGAAAGAGTTACAATAGGAGACTTAACTGTATTGATGATATATCCCATCCCGGGGAAGACATGGACAACCTTCCCCTTGATGTCTTTTATGCTGATTGGGTCGTCGGCGGTGTTGTTCGCCGTACCCTTAGTGATAACCGTATCTCCGTCAAGCTCGACGATCTTATGTACCACAAGCATACCGTGAGCCTGGTAGACAACAACCTCGCCGACGGCATACTCTCCGGCCTTTACTACGATAATTACATCGTCCTTGTATAGCTCCGGCTCCATGCTTCCCGTAAGTACAACTCCGGCGCCTATCCCCAGGGGCATAGGCATCATATCACCGGTGAGCATAACCGCGTTTGCGCTATAAAGGCTAAAGCCGATAATAAGAACAATAGTTACAATAAGAACGATCTTGACTATGCCAAACGCCTTGCTTTTCTTTACCATTTACGAAGTCTCTTGTTAAGCAGCCATACTACATAGAAAATAAGTATAGCGGCGCATGCCATAAGTAAAATAAGCCAGATCCAGCGGAAGGTTCCGCCGTATTCCATAGTTTCGCCCGCCTCGGGGTCTATAACCGTTCCGCCGGTGGCGGCAGGGTCGAGATGCTCCTCGGCATAGGTATTGATACCCAGGGTCAAAGAAACCTCGGAGGCGTTGCCGTACATCGTATCCAATTCATCGTTTCCGCCCTCAAACTCCCACATAAGCTCGAAAACAAAGCCCTCGTAGCAGTTTGCGCCCAATGTGCTGATATGATGCTCGATCTTCGCCTCGTCAACCTCCATCCACTCGTCATCTCCGCCGAGGAGGTACTTGCCCGAATCGGTCTTGAGCCTGACCTTGAGAGGGAAGGTGTATTCTGAGGTTTTCTCTCCGTTCAGGGTGAAGGAGAAGTCTATATCGGTCTCATAGATGACCGCCATATTTCCGTTATTGTACATACCGAACTTGTATTCGGTCTTGACTCCCGGGGCAATTACCTTTGTTCCGTCCTGGGAGACCACCGTGGTCTTCTGCTCGCCGTCATCGCCATACTCGCTGGAGAAGATGTTGACCTTGGTGCCACTCTGCCATTCCTTGCCCTCGCTATCGTTAATATCAAAGGAGGGGTCCTTGCCAACGATGAAAAGAATATCTGTGTTTTCGGGAAGAGTGTTACCGACACGCAGGGCAACCAGCCCAAGTGTCATAAGCAAAAGGATAAATACGATGTTTACCATCAGCATTATCCACATAAACGAGCGTCGCTCTTCGGTGGGACGGGAATTCTGTGCGCTTGTCGACATTTTGCCTCCTTTCGAAAAATTTGATTTGCTTTTTCTTTTTTCAAAGCATCAAAGAGCGCTTCGGTGCTTTAAGAAAAGGAAAAGTATTAAAAGCTATCCCCCCTACCCCTTTGCCACGCTGGGTAGGGGGGATATACAGTTATTGGTTATTAACTAAGTAGATTAGTTTTTCTGAGTAATGGTAACGGTAAGAACGATAGTTACCTCAAGATCGTCAGCAGAGTTACCCATGTTGGTATCTGTGGTATCCTGAGCAGCGTCTGTCTCGAAGACCCACTCCCAACCAATGTTGCAGAGGTAATTTGTGCCTGCGGCGGGATCGTCGGGATCAGTTGACGCCTCGGGAACAGTATCTGCATCAAAGCTAAGAGCTGCGGTGCCGTTGACAGCATCGATAAGCTCATCCCAAGTACCGTTGGTTCCGGCAACTGCGCCGTTGTAGTACCACTTGATATTGGTGTTGTTCTTGATAGCGGGTGCGATAGCAGAGTTTGTCTCGTCGAAGGCAACGGTGATAGTGTAGGCAACCTCGGGGGTAACGGAGCCGTCGTACTCAACAAGAACATCTACATCGTTCTTGGAGCCGGGAGCGATGAGGTCATCACCGCCGGTGAGAATACCGGTCTCAGAATCATAGGTGCCGTCAAGGAACAGGTTATCGATAGAAACAGAGGTGTTTGTATCGTTAAAGCCCCAGCGAGCAACGCGTGCTGTGTCATTTCCGGAAACGTCAGTGGTATACTTAGCAAAGGTACCGCCGATTGCACAGCAGGTAACAAGGCAGAGCATAAGCATAACAGCTGCAAGTCTCATGAACTTATTCTTCATAGTAAATCTCCTTTCATTGCGTACAATTGTACAGTGTTTGAATTCTTCCTCTTCGAGAGGTAGATTGATGTGCCGAAAAACGGCGAAATATATCCATCGCTTCGATCCGTGGCTATCGAGGGAAGAATACTGGGTTATTGATTTTGCGAGTCCTCCTCTGCCTTCTCGGCAGGGGGCTCTGTGTCGGTGTTGCCACCGGCCTGGGCGGCGCGAAGCGCCTCCAGCTCTGCCATCAGCGCGTCTACATCACCGCGCTGTCTTCTGCGGCGCAGCACCTCGTAGACGATAAAGCCGCCAAGCGGCAGACCGATAAATATTGCAAGTCCCCAGGGGGATTGCATAAACAGGGCTATATGACCTACGCCGGGGAGACGGAAGCCCTCCCAGCGGCCCACCAGATTGTCGGCGGGAACGCTGTATTTATCCTCGGTGTTGTTGTTATCACCCTTGGTTCTGAAGTAATAGCTGTCTCCGTATTTAACCTTTTCCACAACTCGGTGCGTTACCACAGCTGTTCCGCTTCCCGCGGGGTCAAAGAAGGAGATGACATCACCCACTTTTACATCCTCGGGCAGAACCCTGACGCAAACAATGAGGTCTCCGGGCATTATTTCGTCCGCCATCGACTCGGTGAGTACGATTAGGGGAGTATTGCCACCGATGTTGGGTACCTCCTTGTCGTTCACAATGCCCTGAATGATAAGAATACAATTGATGATAAGAATTGGTAAAAGGATAACACAAAGAGCAATTCCGATTATGGATAGGATGAGCTGCTTTTTGTCGGCGGGCTTTTTCTCGCCGTCTACCTTCTTTTCATCAAGCATTAGCAGTCTCTACCTCTGCAGCGGTCTCTGCCTGCTGTCTGCGCCTTTCTCTGCGCCTTTCTCTGGCCTGCTCCTTCTTGAACTCTCTCTCCTCTGCGAGCTGAGCGCAAACGAGGTCGATTCCATCCTTAGCTACGCCAACAGCCGATGCCTCGGTAATCTTGATGGTGGTAGCAGAGCGCTTCATCTTTACATTTGAGGTGCTTGCGTATGTACGGAACTCTCTGTCAAGGAAGATGAACTCGCAGACGATCTCGCCCCTCTTGATCATAATACGAACGAGTCTGGTCGAGCCTATCTTGTAGTCATAGTAGTTCTTGCTCTTGTTCTCCTTAACGCCCTCCTTGGCAAGCGCGTGTCTTACGATGTCGTCAAAGTAGGTCCTGAACTCGGAGGACAGGGTAGCATACTTCTCCTCCATGGTAAGATTGTGGGAGGTAGAGAAGGTTACTGCGTTCTCGTCAATCACCTCGGGCTCTGCCACAGGCTCCGGCTCCTTAACAGGCTCCGGCTCTGCCACAGGCTCGGGAATGGTTACAACGGGAATGTCAATAGGCTCCGGCTCTACGACCTTTTCCTCAACCACCGGTGCAGGCGCAGGAACGGTGACAACAATGGGCGCGGGTGTCTCGGTAGGCTTTGCCGCCTCCTTAATTTCCTCCTCATTTCTCCTTCTGTTACGGATGGACTCTACGATGATGTCGCGAGCTATAACAAGCACAGCAAACAGACACAGAGCGCATAGGAACAGCATAAAGATGATAATTACTGTTTGAAGCAATACTTCGGAATCCATAAAAACCTCCTGTAAGTTTTCTAATTTATTTCGATTTTAAGAATACAAGTGAGCGGACAGAGTCGTCCCGGAAAAGCGCGCCCTCTGCAATCATACAAGACACCGTAAATGAATAAATGCGACAGTAGATTGAATAATTATTCAAGATTTTAGTATGATGAAGCGGACAGGGCCGAAAAAAGCTCACATTGGCAGACCGTATATTTAATAAATATGCCGAACGGAGCGTAAAAAATTATGCTTTATTATAATACTATCGAGGGCGTATGTCAATACCTTTTTTAAAATTTTTTTACATTTCAGAAATATTTATACATTTTGTGAACTGATGTAAATTAAAGCATCAATTTGTTTCTATTTAAACTAAATTAAGGAAACAATTGTAAAAAACCACCTCCGTCTTGCGATGGAGGTGGACTCTTATGCGTGTTTTTGAGTTTTTTTGTTGTTTTTACGCTATGTTACCGCGCCGGAGCCCAGATAGCCCTTCAGAAGAGATGCCTTGAACCTGAGCCAGCCACTCTGTCCCTCCTTTGCGTGGTTGTATCCGCGCGAGTAGCCCCTGAGAGCCATTATCGGCAGACAGGAAAGCTTCAATATAGTTTCGATAACCATCTGGGCTGTCAGTCCGTCTCTGGCTGTCAGCATTACCGATACGGTAAAAAGCGTGCAGATCGTAGAGGGGATCAGGGATAGTAAAAGCTTGATTGGTTTGAAAACATCGG
>JAFTRB010000224.1 GCA_017462445.1 Clostridia bacterium | reverse complement strand
GAGGACGCCGGTCCCTACACCACTAACCACTAACCACTGATAATCAAGAGCAATCATAGCTGGGAGCTTGCTCACAAGGATGATTGCCGCAGATTGCTCTTTCGGTGGTTTGTCGCAAGACAAACATAGTGCGTTAGCACCAAGACCTCCCCGAGGGCTTGAACCGATAAAGAGTAACACTGACCACAATTGTTTACAAGGAGGCAAGCTGATGACAAGCAGAAAGAAAATTGAAGCGATGCTATATAGCACGGCAAACTCAACACGGGCTATGGCTTATGCCCCTTATTCCCACTTTACTGTGGGGGCGGCGGTGCTGTGCGAGAATGGCGAGATATACACAGGAGCGAATATCGAAAACGCATCCTATCCTGTTGGAATTTGCGCCGAGAGGGTTGCGCTGAGCAAGGCTATAAGCGAGGGGAAAAGACCTGTTGCAATTGCGGTTGCAGGTGGGAAGGCGAATGAGGATGCTATACTCTGCCCTCCTTGCGGAATTTGTCTGCAATTTATGAAAGAATTTATGACGAGCGAATGCCCTGTTATCCTCTCACACGAAGAGACGAAAAACCTGGGTGAGCTTTTGCCCTTTGGCTTTGACGGAGATAAATTAAAATGAGAGCATATGACATTATTGATAAGAAGAAAAGGGGCGAGGAGCTTTCCGCCGAGGAGATAAAATTCTTTACACGGGGGTATCTCTCGGGCGAAATTCCCGACTATCAGGTCTCGGCGCTCCTGATGGCAATATGCCTTAAGGGAATGACCACGGCGGAGACTGTAAGCTTGACCGAGGAAATAACCTCCTCGGGAGATAGCCTTGACCTTTCCATGCTTGGAGATAGGACTGTTGACAAGCACTCGACCGGCGGCGTCGGTGACAAGACTACCCTGGTTATTGCGCCCATCGTTGCCGCCTCGGGCGGTGTGGTTGCCAAGATGAGCGGCCGCGGCCTCGGGCACACGGGAGGAACGGTTGATAAGCTGGAGTCCTTCCCGGGCTTCCGCACAACATTAACCGAGGGAGAATTTATAGAACAGACTAAGAAAATCGCTCTGGCGGTGGTCGGTCAATCTGGCGAGCTTGCGCCCTTGGATAAAAAGCTGTATGCCCTCCGCGATGTAACTGCGACCGTGGACTCTATACCGCTGATCGCTTCATCGATTATGGGCAAGAAGCTGGCTTGTGGCTCTCGCTCCATAGTCCTTGATGTAAAGTATGGCTCGGGCGCATTTATGAAGGATGCAGAGAGCGCTTATGCTCTGGGCAAGCTGATGGTCGATATCGGAAGAGCCCGCGGGCGGAATATGGCTGCGCTCATTACGGATATGGACACTCCGCTCGGCAGGGCGGTCGGAAATATTCCCGAGGTGAAGGAGGCTATTGCGCTTCTCTCGGGCGAGGATATCCCCGACCTTTACGAGGTTTGCATATCCCTGGCGGCGGCTATGCTTTCGCTATCGCTTGGGATTGATGAGCCTGATGCCGCCCAAAGATGCCGAGAGGCTGTCGAAAGCGGAAGAGCGCTTGCTAAGCTGGAGGAATGGATAAGCGCGCAGGGCGGTGACGGCAGTTGTGTGCGCGATGTGTCAAGATTGCCAAGGGCAAAGCGCGAGCATATTGTTTATTCGGTTAGCGAGGGCTATGTTGAAAAGATGAATGCCGAGAAAATCGGGCTTGTCTGCTGCTCGCTTGGCGCAGGTAGACGCTCCAAGGACGACGGTATTGACTACACCGCAGGGCTTACAATGCTGAAAAAGACAGGCGAATATGTAAAAGAAGGCGAGCCTCTTGCTATTTTGTACACCTCGGGAGACGCAGACCTTGAAATATTGGAGCGTGAATATATCGGCGCGCTTGTTATAGGCGATAAGCCAAAGAAAAATCCCCTGATTGCAGGGAGAATTATTTAATACGAATGGGTATGGCTTCGGCCGTACCCATTTTTTGTGAGGTGGTCAGTTGTCAGTGGTGTAGGGACCGGCGTCCACGACGGTCCGTGTTATGTACTCACAAAGCCCCCAACCCACCAAGGGCAAGGCATAGCAATTTAAAGCCTTCCCCTTGAGGGGAAGGTGTCTAGATGGCCGCAAGCGGTTATCTAGACGGATGAGGTGTCAACGAAGGCTCTGCACTCACTATTGCTCCGCCTTTTATCTTCGCTCTGCTACACCTCATCCACCGCTTCGCAGTCCCCCTTCCCCTCAAGGGGAAGGCTAAAGAAAGCAAGCCTAGTCCGTGTCATCCTGAGCGAGCGAATGCGAGTCGAAGCTTTGCGTAGCGCAGGCGGAGCAAAGCCGAGGAACAAAGTGACGAAGGGATCTAGTAAGGATTATAGCCTACCTATCCTTTTGTTACTTTTTCGCTACAAAAGAAAGAGATCCTTCGACTGCGCTCAGGATGACAGATCAGGGGCTTTCCTACAACAACTCACTTTGCCACAAGGCAAAACTTCACTTCGATAGAAACTTCACTTTGCCGAGGGGCAAAACTTCACTTGCGAAGCAAACTTCACCATTTGGGAGATCCTTCGACTACGCTACGCTTCGCTCAGGATGACACAAGACGGTTGCGCCGGTATACCTCTTTTGCACCCTTTCACGCAAGCTTTTATTTGCATTAATCGGCTTGATTTGCTAATTTATATTTACATTTACTCTAAAAATTACAAAACAAAGGTTTACATTTTTTTATGAAAAGAGTTATAAAACTTCCCACGCCCCCGCGCTTTATCTCCTACGGGGCGGTTGGAGGCCGCGAGGAGGGCGAGGGGCCGTTAGGCTCGCTTCTTGATATGTGCGATCCCACCTCCCGCTTTGGCGCAGATAGCTGGGAGATGGCGGAGAGCGAGATGGCAAGGCTTGCTCTTAATATTTCTCTTGCCAAGATAAAAAAGAGCCACACCGTTTTAGACCTTATTGTGGCGGGCGACCTGCAAAATCAATGTGTATCCTCGTCACTCGCCGCCCTGGATTTATCCGTTCCCTATATCTCTCTTTACGGTGCCTGCTCCACCTGCACCGAGGGGCTTTTGGTGCTTTCCTCGCTTCTTTCCTTGGAGGGCGGTACGGGCGCGGTCCTGACATCCTCGCACAATTCGGCAGCGGAGCGCCAGTTCCGCACACCGCTGGAATACGGAGCGCAGAGAACACCCACCTCCCAGTGGACCGCCACCGCCTCGGGCGCTTTTATCCTCTCGACCGACGAGCAGCTTATCAAGGACTCCCGCTTTGGAAATGTGGTAATAGAAAAAATTATGGTAGGCAAGATGCAAAGCGGAGCTATAACCGACGGGGCAAATATGGGTGGCGCTATGGCTTTTGCGGCAGCAGACAGTATTATAACCTATTTTTCCACAAGCGGAGACAGTCCCGAGGACTTTGACCTGATCGTTACGGGGGATCTCGGTCGGGTAGGCAGCTCTATCCTTTGTCAGCTCCTTGACCTTCATCTCCCCTCGGCGAGGGACAGACACACCGACTGTGGACTTCTCCTTTATGATATGAATATGAGGGACGCTCACTCGGGGGCAAGCGGCTGTGGATGCTCTGCGGCGGTGCTTTCCTGTCATATTCTACCCTTGTTGGAAAAGGGAGCGCTCAAAAATGTTCTCTTTCTCTCCACGGGCGCTCTGATGTCCCCCTCCTCGGTGCTTCAAGGTCAGAGCATTGTGGGAATAGCCCCCGCGGTGCATTTGAAATACAAGCCATATGAAAACAAAGAGGATAATAAAAATGAGCCTTAATAGCATTCTTCTCTCTTTTTTGGCGGGCGGAGTTCTCTGCCTTCTCGCCCAGTTGTTGATTGATTTGACACGGCTGACACCGGCGAGGATTATGGTGAGCTTTGTCTGCATCGGCGTTCTGGTATATGCCTGCAATTTTTCCGAGCCTCTCTTTGACATGTTTGGCGCGGGAGTAAGCGTTCCCCTGCTCGGCTTTGGAATGGCTATTGCCGACGGAGTTAAAACCGCAATCGACGAAAGCGGTGCGATTGGCATACTTACAGGTGGGCTTACCGCCACCTCCGCCGGAATAACCCTGGCTATGCTCCTTGGATTTGTGTTGTCGCTTATCTTCTCCGGCAGACAAAAGGATATGGGGAGAAAGAAATGGTGAAGTTCGCAAGCGGGTGAAGTTTTGCCTAAAGGCAAAGTGAAGTTGCTTTCGCAGTGAAGTTTTGCCTCACGGCAAAGTGAGTTGTTATAGGAAAGCTCCTCTCCTAGGGAGGCTTGGGGGTGTGGCTTGCTCTTGGTTGGCTGGGCTTTCCTTGTGGTTACAAGGCTTGCTCTGTGGGGGCAAGGCTTTGGTTGACACCTCATCCACCGCAAGCGGTCCCCCTTCCCCTCAAGGGGAAGGCTTTAGTGGGGCTTGCCTTCGTCGGGCTAGGCTTGCTCTGCGGGTTATCCCACACGGACCGTCGAGACGCCGGTCCCTACACCACTGCCCACCGACCAATGATAATCAAGAGCAATCATATCTGGGAGCTTGCTCACAAGGATGATTGCCGCAGATTGCTCTTTCGGTGGTTTGTCGCAAGACAAACACAGTGCGTCAGCACCAAGACCTCCCCCGAGGGCTTGCACCGATAAAGAGTACCACTAACCACTGCCCACTAGCCACTAACCACTAACCACTGACCACTGACCACTATTCCCCCCTAATTTCCCCAACTATTTTCCATCACCCCCTTGAAATCTAAATATTTATATGGTATAATATCTTTGTAATATTATATTTTATCGTGCGTGCGATGTATGCGTGCGCGAAATATTTTGGAAAATGCGAATTTTACCCCGAGATTCGCTGCCAAAATCGGTTGAGAAAAATCAAAAATCTTAAGAAAGGATAAATAATGGACGATTTGTCTTTAATAATGAAGGACGTTTTGCCGCTCATCAAGAAAAAGATGAACACAGCGCCCTCAATATTTAACCTTTGGTTTGGCGAGCTGGAGCTTGGTTTGCTTACCGAAAACACAGCGACGCTTATTACCACCTCTATGACAAAGAGGAACATTCTTTATAACAAATATCTCACCATTATCAAGGAGTCCTTTGCCGAGGTATTGGGCTTTGATGTTGAGATTGAAATAAACTTCCGCGTGCGTCCGGTTGCCTCTCTTGAAGAAAGAGAGCCTGAGCCCGCCTCCCCTCCCGCCGAAAAGCCCGAGCCTGAAAGGCTGGAGCAGAGCGAGGAGTTTGACGAGGAAAGGGATATAACCGAGTACATAAACTCCCCTACCCCGGGCGCTTCAGGCAAGCAGGCTGGCGTCTACTCCAGATATACCTTTGACAACTTTGTCGAGGGCTCGTCCAACAAGCTTGCGCGTGCTGCTTGCTATGCGGTAGCCGAGGAGCCAAACACCCACAATCCGCTGTTTATATACGGCAACTCCGGACTTGGTAAAACTCACCTTCTCTGGGCTATTATCAACCATATGCGCAAGCGCCACCCCGGGATAAAGATTGTCTACAAGAAGTGCGAGACCTTCCTTGCCGAGCTTATCAAGGCTATAAACACACGTACCACCGAGCAGTTCAAGGAGAGATATCGCACCGCGGATGTTCTGCTTATCGACGATATACAGTTCCTTGCGGGTAAGGAGGGTACGCAGGAGGAGTTCTTCAACACCTTCAATGTTCTCTACGAGTCGGACAAGCAGATAATTCTCACCTCCGACCGTCCCCCCAAGGATATTAAAAATCTGGAGGACAGAATACGCACAAGGTTTGAGTGGGGACTTCTTGCCGATGTTCAGCCGCCAAACTACGAGTTAAGAATTGCCATTATCAAAAAGAAGGCGGACGAGATAGGTATAAAGATCTCCGAGCCGCTTATCTCCTATATGGCAGAGAGACTTAAGAATAATATTCGTCAGATCGAGGGTGTACTCAAAAGGCTTTACGCTCTCTTCTCTCTGACAAGCACGGAAATAAGCATTGAGCATATAAACGAGGCAATCTCTATAATAGACCCGGGCAACATTCCCACGGACGCGCTGATAGAGAGAATTCTTGGCGCAGTAAGCCGCGCATACGGCATCTCTATCGACCAGATGAAGTCGAAGAAGAGAAATGAGCCTATCACAAAGGCAAGACAGGTGGCAATATATGTTATAAGAAAGCTCACCGATCTTACAATATCTAATATTGGCGAGATATTCTCTCTTAACCACGCAACCGTTTCCTTCTCCATCAGCAAGGTTGAAACAAATATCAAGACGCTTAACAACTTTGAGGATGAGGTAGAGGGTATTATACGCGAGGTAAAGGGCGAATAGATTTCAACAAATTTCTGTCGATTGTTGAAAAAATGCTGTTAGTTCAGTGTTGATTTGATGTTGAAAACCTGTTGAAAACAAGGCTGTTGGAAGAGAATATTTTATCGACACTGTCTAACAGACATTTTGTTGATAAAAAAATGCTTATTATTCCCATTTTTCAAGGCTTTATTCACTTTTCAACAATTTGGACAACCCCTACCACCACAATTATCACCACCTTATATTAAAGAAAGATAAAGAATTTCCCCTTCGGGGGCAAACAGGAGAAAAATATGAAATTTGTAGTTACCAAGGCAGACCTTATGAAGAAGCTTACCCTGGCTATGGGTAATGTATCAACAAAAAACACCGTTCCCGCTATTGAGGGTGTTCTTATAGAGACTATCAATGACGGAAGAGTACAGATAACCACCTACGATATGCAAAAGGGACTACGCGCAAGAATTACACCTGTTGAGGTTGAGCGCGAGGGAAGATACATAATAAACGCGCAGAGACTTTACCAGACGGTCAGGGTTCTTCCCGATGACGATATAACAATTGACATAAGCGAAAATCTTAGTTGCACTATATCCTGCGGAAGATCTGTGTTCTCCATGAGCGCGACAAGGGGAGCTGACTACCCCAATATGCCCGATCTTGTCACCGAAAGAGGCTTTACGGTTGGAGCTGACAATCTTCGCCGTATGATTTCCAAGGTAACTCACTCCATCGCCATCAGCGATAACAGACCTATGCTTTGCGGAGCATATTTCACTGTAAATGAAAGCGGCTTTGAGGTTGTTTCCTGTGACTCCTTCCGCCTTTCCCGTTGCTCGCTGAAGTGTGATATTTCAACTCTTTCGACCGAGGGTGTAAATAATTACTCCTTCATCATTCCCGGAACCTCTCTTGGTGAGATGATGAAAATTCTCGGTGACGGCGAGGATGAGATCATAAAGGTTTACCTCTCCCGTAAGCATGTTATCATCAACAAGGGAGATCTTACCTTCTTCTCCCGTCTTATCGACAGCGAGTACCTCGACTATAAGAAGATAATACCCACCGCAAACAACATTGTAGTAAAGGTTGACAGAGAAAGACTTCTTTCCGGTCTTGAAAGAGCCAACATAATTGCCGAGGAAAAAATTCAGGGCGCGGGAAGATCCTATGTCAAGCTTAAGATTGAGGATCACTACCTGTTCCTTACAAGTAACTCTGCCAACGGAGCGGTAAACGACGAGATGGATTGCGAGCATGAGGGCGGTGATATAGACATTGCCTTTAACTGCCGCTATCTTATCGACGCCATAAAGGTTGCCGAGGGCGAGCAGGTGCTTATCCGTCTTAAGTCCTATGACAGTGCCGTTACGATCGAGCCTGTCGAGGAAAGTGAGGACTTCAGCTACTTCTATATGGTGCTGCCCAGAAGAACCAACGAGCAGAGATAAATAAAAAATATACTGTAAAGAATAAACTGAAAAAGGTAAGCTATGAGGATAAAAAGCTTTCGCGCTACTAATTTCAGGAATATAGTGGAGTGCGATATTTCCTTCACCGACGGGGTAAACTTCCTCTTCGGCGAGAATGCGCAGGGCAAGACCAATGCCATAGAGGGGATCTATCTTTTCTCGCGCGGCAGATCCTTTCGCTCTGTTGATGACAGGGAAATGATACGCTTTGGAGAAGAGGGCTTCCGCATCTCTATAACCTATGTGGACAGAGACGGCGAGGGCGTGCTTGAATATGCCTGCTTCGGACGGGAGAGGCTAAGAAAAAGGAACGGTTATAAAATAAGCAGGGTAAGCGAGATGATAGGCAGCTTCAAATCTGTGCTTTTCTATCCCGATGACCTGGACCTTGTAAAGGGAGGACCTGAGGAGAGACGAGGCTTTCTCAATGTGGCTATATCCCAATGCTATCCCGAGTATCTTAGCGAATATTCCCGCTTCAAGATTGCCCTTGAAAACAGAAACAGTCTGCTTAAGAGCGCGTCAAAGGGCGGATATATTGACGAGGGAGAGCTTCTTGCCTGGTCAGAGCAGATGGCGGATTACGCCTCCTATATATACCTTTTAAGAAGAGATTACCTGAACAGGCTGAGTATTCACGCAGGCAGGGTTGCCCTGGATATGTCAGGCGGAAGAGAATGCGTCACTATGTCGCTTAAGAGCGATATTTTGGAATGCGGAGAAAAGCCCCTTACAAGAGATGAGGTAAGAAAAAAATATATTGAGGTATTCACCTCCAATATTCAAAAGGAAAAAATCGTCGGAACATCTCTTTACGGGCCGCAGCGCGACGATATTGAAATACTTCTGAATGAAAAGAGCGCCAGAGCCTTTGCCTCCCAGGGGCAACAGAGGTCCATCGTGCTTGCGATGAAGCTCTCCGAGGGTGAGGTTATAAAGGAGCTGTTCTCGGAATATCCTGTATTTCTCTTTGATGATGTATTAAGCGAGCTTGACGAGAGCAGGCGGCGCTATTGCCTTAGCGGTATGGGAGACAGACAGGTTATAATAACCTCCTGTGAGAGCGAGAGGCTTAAGGGCGAGGCAGGTAATGTTATAGAGGTCAAGGAGGGTGAATATGTTTTTACACATAGGTAATCGGGTATCGGTGAGAAAAAAGGACATCATCGGTATATTTGACCTGGATAGCTCCACGGTATCAAAGATAACGCGCGAGTTTATAAGCCGCAACGAAAAAAACGGAAGAGTAATTTATACGGATACAGACCTACCGCGCAGCTTCGTTCTTGAAGAAAATGAGGATGGCTGTATAGTAAGACTTTCAAGAATATCAAGCGTCGGCTTGAAAATTAGGGCTGAGAATGATAGCCTTGACGATATATAGGTTTAGCATTAAAAGAAACGGAGAATAAAATGTCAAGCGAAGTAACAGAAGTAAAAGGCTATGACGATAGCCAAATTCAGGTGCTTGAGGGCCTGGTGGCAGTAAGAAAAAGACCGGGTATGTATATTGGTACGACCTCTATAAGAGGTCTGCACCATCTTGTATATGAGATTGTCGATAACTCTATCGACGAGGCGCTGGCAGGTGAGTGCGATTGTATAACCGTCACCCTCTACGATGATGGAAGTGTATCGGTACAAGACGACGGAAGAGGTATTCCCTCCGGTATGAACGAGAAGCTGGGGCTTCCCACCCTCGAGGTTGTTTATACCGTACTCCACGCAGGCGGTAAGTTTGGAGGCGAGGGCTATAAGATTGCCGGCGGTCTTCACGGTGTCGGAGCCTCGGTTGTAAACGCGCTCTCTGAATGGGTTGAGGTTGAAAACTGCAGGGACGGTCAGAAATATACGGAGAGATTTGAAAGAGGAGCTGTTGCAAGACCCTTTAAGTGTGAGGGCTCCAGCGATGGCAGACACGGACTTTTTGTAAGATTCAAACCCGACCCGACGATCTTTGAGGAGACTGTATTCGAGTTTGAAACTCTGCTTACAAGAATGAGAGAGCAATCCTTCCTTAATGCGGGTGTAAGAATAGTTCTTGAGGATAAGAGAACGGGCAGTGAGAGATGCGAGGAGCTATACTACGAGGGCGGTATTATATCCTTTGTAGAATATCTTAACAACGAGAAGCGCGGAAACCCCATTCATCCTCAGGTCATATACATGAAGGGCGAGAGAAACGGCTCTATTGCAGAGGTAGCAATGCAGTACAACGATAGTTACAACGAGTCTATAATTTCCTTCGCAAATAATATGGCTACCATAGAGGGCGGTACTCACGAAACCGGCTTCAAGTCGGCACTCACAAAGGCTATTAACGAGTACGCAAGAAAGATAAAGGCTATAAAGCCTGATGACAAGGGTCTTTCGGGTGACGATGTAAGAGAGGGACTTGTGGCTATAATATCGGTCAAGCTGACCGATGCCCAGTTCGAGAGCCAGACAAAGGCTAAGCTCGGTAACAGTGAGATCCGTACTCTTGTTGATAATATCGTTTCTCAAAAGCTTGAGGAATTCCTTGAGGAAAATCCCTCTGCGGGTAAGATAATCATAGATAAGGCTCTGGCTGCAAGCCGCGCCCGTGAGGCGGCAAGAAAGGCAAGGGAGTCCATAAGAAGAAAGAATGTCCTGGACGGTGTATCCACCCTGCCCGGCAAGCTTGCTGACTGTAATGAAAGAGATCCGAGACTGACCGAGGTCTATCTTGTAGAGGGAGACTCTGCGGGAGGCTCGGCAAAGGACGGAAGAGACAGCCGCTTCCAGGCAATTCTTCCCCTAAGAGGTAAGGTTCTAAATGTTGAAAAGGCAAGAATAGATAAGGTTTACGGAAATACCTCCATCATACCTATTATTCAGGCTCTCGGCTGCGGCATAGGAGATGAGTTTGATATAACCAAGCTCCGCTACGGTAAGATAATAATTATGGCGGATGCCGATGTAGACGGCTCGCATATCAGAATACTTCTTCTTACCTTCTTCTTCCGCCATATGCGCCAGCTTATTGAGGAGGGGCATGTATATCTTGCCCAGCCCCCTCTTTACAAGGTGCATAAGGGAAAGCAGCTCCGCTACGCCTTCTCGGACGCCGAGAGGGACAGCTATATTGAGGAGCTTGGAACAAAGGGCGTTGAGGCAGAGAGATATAAGGGTCTTGGTGAGATGGACCCCGAGCAGCTCTGGGAGACCACTATGGACCCGGAGAGAAGAACTCTCTTGAAGGTAAATATTGAGGATGCAAGGGCTTGTGACGAGATGTTCTCGGTGCTTATGGGAGATATGGTAGAGCCGAGACGTGACTTCATAACCCAGAATGCTAAATTCGTAGAGAATTTGGACATT
>JAFTRB010000223.1 GCA_017462445.1 Clostridia bacterium | reverse complement strand
GCAAATAATTATTTACAAAATCAAATAAAAGGAAAAACAATGGCAAATCTACAATCCGAAATTCAAAGAAGACGCACCTTTGCGATAATATCCCACCCCGACGCAGGAAAGACCACCCTGACCGAGAAATTTCTTCTTTACGGTGGCGCTATACAGTCTGCCGGCTCTGTAAAGGGCAAGCAGAACGACAAGCACGCAGTCTCTGACTGGATGGATATAGAGAAGCAGAGAGGTATTTCCATTACCTCCTCGGTGCTTCAGTTTGAGTACAATAACTTCTGTATAAATCTCCTTGACACCCCGGGACACCAGGATTTCTCGGAGGACACATACCGTACTCTTATGGCTGCGGACAGCGCGGTTATGGTTATCGATGCGGCAAAGGGTATCGAGCCGCAGACCAGAAAGCTCTTCAAGGTCTGTGCTATGCGACATATTCCGATATTCACCTTCATCAACAAGATGGACCGCGAGGCGAAGGACCCCTTCGAGCTGCTTGGCGAACTCGAGAACGAGTTTGGTATCGGCACATATCCTATGAACTGGCCAATTGGCTGCGGACAGAGGTTCAAGGGAGTTTTTGACCGCGACAAAAGGCAGATACTTTTCTTTGATGACGCGCACCGCGGCAGAGAGCTTATCCACGGAGTGGAGTGTGATATAACCGACACCGCCAAGCTTGATGAGCTTATCGGAGAGAATCTGCGTGAGGAGCTGGTAGAGCAGGTAGAGCTTCTGGATGTGGCGAGCTTCGAGTTTGACCTCGATGCTGTGCGCGAGGGAAGGCTTTCGCCCGTATTCTTTGGCTCGGCGCTTAATAATTTCGGAATTGAGCCATTCCTCGAGCATTTCCTTCGTATGACCACCTCGCCCCTGCCCAGGCTTGCAGAGGGCAAGGAGATCGACCCATTCGATGACAATTTTACCGCCTTTGTCTTTAAGATTCAGGCGAATATGAACAAGGCTCACCGCGACCGTATCGCCTTTATGCGAATCTGCTCGGGAAAATTCGAGCGCGGAAAGGAATACTACCATATGCAGGGCGGCAAGGCCTTTCGTCTTTCCCAGCCTCAGCAGATGATGGCATCCGAGCGAGAGGTTATCGAGGAGGCGTATGCCGGTGATATAATCGGTGTATTCGACCCGGGAATCTTTGCTATCGGCGACACCATCTGTGAAAAGGGGCAGAGGGTAAGGTTTGAGGGAATACCCACCTTCGCGCCCGAACATTTTGCAATGGTGGAACAGGTTGATTCCATGAAGAGAAAGCAGTTCGCCAAGGGTATGAACCAGATTGCCCAGGAGGGCGCAATACAGATATTCTTCGAGCCCAACTCCGGTCTTGAGAGGGTTATCGTCGGCGTTGTCGGTGTTCTTCAGTTCGAGGTGCTTGAGCATAGGCTTAAGAGCGAGTATGGCTGTGACCTGCGCAGAACCAATCTGCATTATCAGCAGATCCGATGGATAGAGAACGAAAATCTTGACCCAAAGACGCTTCATCTCTCCCACGACACCAAGTGGGTGCAGGATTTCCGCGGCAGAGATTTGCTGATATTCACCAGCGAGTGGGCAATTCGCTGGGTGATGGAGGACAACCCCGATCTTCGTCTGGCTGAATTCAGCCGTAACGACAGTTAAGAGGTAGAGCTATGAGAATGAGAAAAAAGAAGCACGGCGAAGAGAGGCTTGACAGATGCCGCGCTCTTGTATATACCCACGGGGGTGAGCCGCTCACCAATCCCTCGGGCGAGGTTTTTGGAGTTGATGGTCGGGAGGTTTATCTCGAGATTGGCGCCGGAAAGGGCGGCTTTGCCTGCGGTATGGTTGCCGCTAACCCAAATGTCTCCTACTTCGCTATGGAGAGGGTGACAGATTGCGTTGTTCTCGCCGCCGAGCGCGCTGTGGCGGAGGGACTCTCCGACAATCTCAGATTTATGATAGATTCGGCAGACAGGCTGCTGGAGATTTTTGCGCCCCACACGGTGGATAAAATATTCTTGAACTTTTCCGACCCCTGGAGCAAGAAGGGCTACGCCAAGCGCAGACTGACTCACAGAAGATATTTAGCGGTGTATATGACGCTTTTGAAGGATGGTGGAACGCTGACCTTCAAGACCGACAATGTTGGACTGTTTGACTTCTCCCTTGAGGAGCTGGAGGCTCTTGGGCTGACTCCCGTTGCGCTTACACGCGACCTTCACGCGTCGGAATGGAATGAGGGCAATGTGGTGACAGAATATGAGGCAAGCTTCTCCTCTCAGGGAGTCAGGATAAATATGCTGCGCCTGATAAGACCCGCGGGAGTGGATTTCACACACTTGATTCCACACGAGCTGACACTTGAGGGGCTTCGCTCCCCCAGGCGCTATGGCATGGGCGAGGAATAAAGGAAATGGAGAATGTACATTCGGGACACCGCAGGAGAATGCGCGAGAAGCTTATCAATCACGGCGAGGATATCTTCGATACCTACGAGCTGCTCGAGATGCTTCTCTACACGGTAATTCCGATAACAGATACAAATCCGCTGGCCAAGCGGCTTCTTCTTCGCTTCGGCTCGCTTGACGGGGTGCTGTCAGCATCGCGCGAGGCACTTATGGAGGTTGACGGAGTAGGGGAGAGGTGTGCGGATTTTTTAGTAACGGTTGGCGAAATTTCCAACATGGCGCTGCTTATGCCGCTAAAAGAAAGCGAAGTGGAGTTTTCAAATTATGAAAGCTTGCTTGACTATTCTGTCCGCTTCTTTAAGGAAAGTCAGGACAGTAATATTGCCGTGCTTTTGCTCGATGGGCGAATGAAGCTGCTTCGTCATGTCGTAATTGAGGGAGATGCGCTTTCAAACGGCGTTGTAAGGCTTGAGAGGTTTATAGATTTGGCAATGAGCTATTCTGCCCAGCACCTGGTGGTTTTGCTCCACCACAGATTTGGCGCATTTTATCCCACCGAGGGTGAATTTGCCACCCTGAAGCTTTTGCGAGCCCGTCTTATCGAGGTCGGAGTCAATCTGCTTGATACGCTTATCGTCAGCGGTGACAGGAGCATAAGCGTTGACCGCTTAATTGGCGGTGTCAGCACTTTCTTCAGCGCAAGCAGCCAGGAGTATCTGTCCTTTATAGAGGGCAAGGAGAGACTGTATTAGGCGCGGAATGGGCATGGGTAATTTATTCAAGGAACAGCTTGTCTCGCTCATCGGCTACTGTGACAGACATTCGGATCCTTCCCTGATTGCAGAGCGACTGACCGAGGAGCTTGGTGCGGGAGCGATTTTTCGTTCATCGTCCTATGAGGAGCTGGCGGCGGTGGAGGGCGTAAGCGCCAACACGGCTATGACAATAAGGCTTATCGTCGCGTTGCTTTCGCGTAGGATAACCGATTCGTTTTCACCGGGCAAGCGGTATTCCGATTTTGATATCGAGCGCTTCCTTGTGGGCAAGTATCTTGGTCGCAATGTGGAAACCGTCTTTCTTCTGTCATTTGATTCAAGGGACAGGCTGTTAGCGGTAGATCTTGCGGGCGAGGGGACTCTTGTATCCTCGGATACATATCCAAGAAAGCTGCTGGAGCTTGCGCTCAAGCGCGGAGCGCACCACACCGTTATCTCGCACAATCACCCGGGAGGGGCTGCGCTGCCCTCCGAGCAGGATATCAGTGCAACCGCCAGGCTTTATAATGTTATGCAGAGCGGCGGCGTGGGGCTCAAGGCGCATTATATCGTGTCGGACCTCGATGTGTTTTGTATCGACCCTGCCGATGAGACGCTGTTCAGTGGCGAGATGAATTCGGGGCAGGGCGTGTGAAATAAACAAGAAATTATTGTAAACAATTGTTTGCTTTGTAAAGATGAAAAATGTAGAGAATGAAATTTTGACCGGAGAGCGAGCGCTCTTCGCGTCGGTAGACATGGAGATTCGCTCCTGCCACTTCTGTGATGGCGAGTCGCCGCTTAAGGAAAGCAGGAACATTAAGCTATATGATACCGCCTTCAGCTGGAAATATCCGCTTTGGTATTGTAGGGATGTGGAATGCAAGGGATGCAGGCTGGACCTGACCGCTCGCTCAGGCATATGGTATACGGAGCGTATTAAAATGGAGAACTGCATTATAGATGCTCCCAAGACCTTCAGGCGTTCCTCCGATATTGAGCTTGTAGGGGTAAATATGCCAAACGCGCTGGAGTCCATGTGGGGCTGCAGAGGTGTCAGGCTTATGAATGTGGAGCTTGTCGGCGACTATTTCGGTATGAATTGCTCCTCTGTTGAGGCGGATAATCTCACTGTAAACGGCAACTATATATTTGACGGAGGCAGGGATATCGTAGTGCGTAATTCTACCCTGATATCCAAGGATGCCTTTTGGAACTGCGAGAACGTGACGGTTATCGATTCCAGAGTTATAGGTGAGTATCTTG
>JAFTRB010000004.1 GCA_017462445.1 Clostridia bacterium | reverse complement strand
GGTGAGATCGCCCTTAAGCTCGTCGGGAACCTTGTAGCCGTATCTCGCCTCAAGCTCGGCATAGACATCGGCAAGCTTCATTCTGGGGAAAGGAAGGGTGGGAACCTCCAGGTCCATATCGAAAAGCTCCTTGATTTCCTTGCCGTGAGCCGCCTTAACCTTCTCAAGAGCATAGGCGAGAAGCTCCTCCTCCATCTTCATTACATCGTCAAAGCTGTCGATGTAGGAGAACTCAAGGTCGAAGCCGGTGAACTCGGTTGCGTGCTTGTTGGTGTAGGACTTCTCTGCCCTGAACACAGGACCTGTCTCGAATATTCTCTCAAGACCGGATGCCATTGCCATCTGCTTGTAGAACTGGGGAGACTGGGCGAGGTAGGCATTCCCCTCAAAATACTTTACCTCAAAAACATCCGAGCCTGACTCGCTGGCTGCGGCGATAAGCTTGGGGGTGTGAATTTCTACAAAATCGCGCTCGAGGAGGAACTCACGCAGAGCGCCTGTCAGGGTCGTCTGGAGCTTAAGCATCAGGTGGTTTCTCTCACGGCGAAGATCTATCCATCTGTAATCCATACGGACATCGATATCCGAGTCATCCTTGATCGGGAGAGCCTCTGCTATGCTCTCTATGCGCATAGAGGTGGGATACATCTCAATTCCGCCAAGCTTAACATACTCGCTGGCTACGACCTCGCCCTCAAAGGATACGACCGAGTGAATGGTGAGACGGTCCAGCATCTCTGAAAACTCGGGATGCTCCTCCTTGATAACCGTGACCTGCATCTTGCCTGTGATGTCCCTGACAACGATGAATGCCATATTCTTTTTGTTACGGAAGTTTTCTACAAAGCCCTGTATCTTGCGAGTACCGGGGGTAATCTTTCCGATATAAGTTCTTTCCATTTTTTAGTCCTTTCGGTTTTAATTCATACAGAATTATTGTACTATATAATTACAGGATTGTCAAGAGCAAAAAGCTTTATCCCCGACAAATCATTTAAGAAGAGTCTTGAACCAAAGGGAGGCATCCTTTATCCAGTCCTCGGCAAAGGGCTGCACCCAGGCGGGGTTGCCACACTCTGTGACGCCATTTGCTACGGCGAGCCCGTGAGGGCCGTAGGGGTAGAGGTGGAGCATAACCGGAATGCCACACTCGACATATCTCTGACCGAGCGCCATAGAACCTGCGGTCGGGACAAGCTCATCCTCGGCGGTGTGCCATATAAAGACGGGAACGGAGTCGGAATCGACATTTGTCTCAAGAGAAAGCTTGACCTTAACATCGTAGGGGATATCCTCCATTCTTCCCTCGCGATTACCGCTTAACGAAAGGAAGGAGCCGGAATGGGTGGAGAGAAGAGCGGACACAACAGGATAGCCGAGAATGCAGGCGGTGGGGCGGTTTGCGCCCTTCTCAATTCCAAGAGTAGAGAGAACCTCGGGGTCCTTGTGAAGAATAGCAAGAGAGCCTGCAAGATGACCGCCGGCAGAAAAGCCGACAGCATAAACGCGCCCTTGGTCTATGCAATATTCCTCTGCGTTCTCGCGGATATGGATAATGGCACGAGAGGCATCGATAAGCTGGTCAGGATATTTTTCCTTCGCGCTTACGCGATAGTTAAGAACAAAGCAGTTAAAGTCCTGCGCCAGGAAGGCAAGAGCGATAGGCTCGCCCTCTCTCTCGGTGCAGACGGCGCTATATCCGCCACCCGGGATAACCAGCATAGCCGGACGGATGTGGCTCCTGTCATTTACGACATATGTGTCAATATAGACCCTTTCGTCGGAGGGGTCGAGATAGATTCTTTCGTGCTTCATAAAGCCTCCTGTATTTTTGTTTTCAACCTATTATAATATTTCCAAAGAAAAAATACAAGTAGAAACTTGATTTTTCTTTTATAATAATTGACAAGCGAGGCAAAATATGCTATCATAATTTTGACGGTGTGGCATGTTAATATGCACACATTAGTTTACATTTTTATAAAAGGAGACAAACAGAATGAGCTGTCCCATTTATCAGGCAAAGTTCATATCGGCAGACCCTAAGTGGTCACCCGTGTGTCCTAATTTCAAGAAAACCTTCAATTTCACAAAGAAAATCAAGAGGGCAACGCTTTATATTTCAGCCCTTGGAATATTCGAGGCGTTTATCAACGGTCGGAGGGTCGGGGGCGACTATATGGCGCCGGGCTGGACAAACTATAAAAAGAGAGTTCAGTATTTTGAATACGATGTTACAGCTCTCATAAACGGTGAGGGCGCAGAGAACGAGCTGCTAATCGGTCTTGGAAACGGCTGGTTTGCCTCGCGCGGCGGCTTTACCTATTCAAGCGGCGGCTTATATAATCCCTTCCCTGCATTGATCGCTTCTCTTGAGCTTAGCTTCACCGACGGCTCAACCGAAAATATTATTTCCGACGAGAGCTGGCAGGTTGCAAAGTCCGGCGTAACCTTCTCCGGAATCTATGACGGCGAGACCTTTGATGCTCGAATTGTACCCGATTTTTGCGATACGCCCCGCGTTTTTGATTACCCGATGGAAAATCTTATACCTCTTGAGGGAGTTCCAACACGCGAATGCTGTGAGCTGAAAGCGCGCGAGGTTATCGTTACCCCGAAGGGCGAGGTAGTGCTTGACTTCGGTCAGAATATTACCGGTGTTTGTGAGTTCGTAATCAGGAACGCCAAGGGCGGCGAAACTGTGTCCATCGACTGCGCCGAGATCTTGGACAAAGACGGCAACTTCTATAATGAAAATTACAGAACGGCAAAATCCAGAATTACCTATACAACGAAGGAGGGCTGGCAGGTTTATAAGCCTCATTACACCTTCTTCGGCTTCAGGTATCTGAGGCTTAATGACTGGTGCGAGGAGGTTGACAAGGAATGCTTCCGAGCCATTTCGCTGCATTCGGATATGGAGAGAACTGGATACTTCAAATGCGGTTACGAAAAGATAAACAAGCTCTACTCCAATGTCATCTGGGGACAGATTGACAACTTCCTCGATATACCGACCGACTGTCCGCAAAGAGATGAAAGACTAGGCTGGACGGGAGATGCACAGGTCTTTGCCCGTACTGCCTCGCTCAACTTTGATACCGAGAAATTCTTTACAAAGTGGCTCAGATGCATGGCATCCGAGCAGTACGCTGACGGTGGCCTTCCCTTCGTTATACCAAATGCGCTGACCGATAATGAAAAGAATTCGGCAGCCTGGAGCGATGCTACCTGTATTATTCCCTGGGAGCTTTATTTGGCTTATGGAAACAAGGCGCTGCTGCGCGAGCATATACCTATGATGAAAAAATGGATAGGTCATATGCTTGGTACAGGGGACAAGCGATATCTATACCTCGGAGACAAGCATTTTGGAGATTGGCTCTCCATGGATGGTCCGGAGGGCTCTAATCGAGGCGGTACAAACGAGGACCTGATTGCAAATGCGTATTTCTATTATGATGTTACTCTGCTTATAAAGGCGCTTGACGAGCTTGGTATGAAAACAGAGAAATATGTAAAGATCGCCGAGAGAATTCGCAGCGCCTTCAAAAAGGAGTATATCAAGCGCGGCAAGCTTGTAAGCGACACACAAACCGCCCATGTTGTAACGATACATTTCGGACTTGTTGACGACGCGCCCGAATTAAAGGAGAGGCTTGGCAAAAGGCTTGTTAAGCTTATAGAGGATAACGGGGACAGGCTGACAACAGGCTTTGTCGGTACACCCTATCTTCTTGATACGCTTACCTCGATTGGCAGAGCAGATAAGGCGTATACGCTGCTCTATCAGGAGGCCTTCCCCTCCTGGCTCTTCTCTGTCAATATGGGAGCTACAACGATCTGGGAGCATTGGGACGGAATACGCGAGGACGGCTCGCTTTGGAGCGTTAGCATGAATTCCTATAACCATTACGCCTATGGCTCGGTTGCCTCCTGGTTCTATGGCACGATTTTGGGAATCAAGCCTCGCGAGGCGGGCTATAAGAGCTTTTATCTCACTCCTATCGCTTCAAGAAAAATGGGCTCGGCAAAGGCCCGCCTAGAGACACGCTGCGGTGTGATAACGAGCGAATGGGTTTACGAGGGTGACTTTGTGCGCTACAGCTTTACTGTTCCTGATGGCTCAACAGCCTATGTAAAGGTTGCGGAAAATGATACCGAAAAGCTTTCAGGCGGTACATACATTCGCTACGCGAGGGCTGTCGACTGATTTGACGAAAACGGAATAATATAGCCGCCCAAAGCCGTATAAGTTACGGTTTTGGGCGGTTTTTTCCGTCATTATCTTTATTTTCTTATAAAAATCGATGTTATTTTTCTTTTCCCATCATTTTATTGAGCCAGGAGCGCATTTTATCCATCATTCTCATAAAGATGTTCTTCTCTGCCCCATTCTTAGCAGCCATCAGATGTCACCGTCCCTACCAAAATAGAGGTCCCTTTTTTCCTCCTCGGTCAGCTCATCGATATCCTTGCCCATTCTCATAGCTGTCCAGGCTCTGTTTGGAACGGGGGGATTAAATGCGGGAAGGGCAACACCCGGGGTATTTATGCCGGGAATAGCATTCTCGCTTGTTTCCTTTGCATACCTGCCGCTGATATCGTTTGCCCTGCCTTTTTTCTTTTCTGCCATTGTATCTTCCTCTTCTATGGAAATTGCGGAATACCGCAGAGCTATCTTTTGCAAAATTTCTATTTTTATACCGATAACAAATAAAACCTGCTAAATAAAGTCAATAGGTTTTAAGAAAAAATCGAAAATATTTGTGAGCTTAAAAAGAGCGCAGAACAGCATGGCGGTTAGATCTATGGATTTAATCGCCATTTTGTATTCAAATTGGAGTTTAAGAGAGGAT
>JAFTRB010000222.1 GCA_017462445.1 Clostridia bacterium | reverse complement strand
TATTGGAGTTAAAGAAGAGGTATTTCTGGAAATACTTCATAGCGTTAGCGGGAACCATTATCTGGTTGCCGTCCTCGACAAGCACCTCCTCGACGTCATCGTCAATCTTGGGTGTCATAACAGGGTTGCCATCATTATCCAAAACGGGATAGAGAACGGGCTGGCCGTTTTCGTCAACCTCGTAATTCGCTTCTACACGGACATAGCTGTGACTCCACTTTGCATATCTTGTGAGGGCAGACTCGGCCTTTGAAACCATTCTATTCAGATAGGTAACAAGGTTGGGGTCATAGGTCCCCTCCTCTGCCTCATTATTGTGAATGGAGTAAAGCCAGTCAAACTCCTCCTGATTTGCAAGCAGATAGGGGTGGTCGAAGCCGTTCGTATTCTCCCTGACATCCTCAAGCACCTGCTCGGGGGTTACATAGTCAAATACAAAGTCCTTCATCATTTCGACCATCGTATCGAGGTCCTTGCTTCTATCCACCACATTCTCCTTTGTGGTGATGGCGATGAAGCCCATCTCGTCATAGTCGGCATACCAGCCGGGGATAATGGTTTCAAGGTCCCTGTAATCTACATAGAGAATATCGTTATAATAGCCGGGAGCGCTGTTCAGCTCTACCCTTTTGCCATCCACCGTTGCACTCCTGCCGCCGATGGTGATATAGGAGGCGGAGGTGCCTGTGGAGATATCCAGGAACACACCGTCCTTGTGTATGTAGTAGGGGTAATCAATATGCTCAAGAATTGGCATAAGAGGAATAAATGCGCTTCCGTTAACCCTTATGGGCGCGCCACAGGCATTGCCATTTTCATCGGTGAGAATAGGAGTTCTTTCCTTGTTCGCCCTCATATAGTTGACATTAACCTTCATAGAAAGGCCCTCGTTGAGGAAATCAAGAGTGGTCTTGCTCCCGGAGGAGCCACCAATGATCTCCTCGGTCTTGGCATAGCTGTCACTTACATTTGAGCCATGGCCCATCTCGGGGGTAGCAAGGCCATACTCGTTAGCGCCGGTGTATGCAACAAGGTTATCCAGACAAACAGAGCTTCCGTAATCCGATGCAGGTACTCCGCTTGCAACCTGGAAGCGGTAGAAGTTTACGCCCTTCTGCCCCTTCTTGGTTCTGCCGTCCTCGTCAAACTGGCTCGACTCCTTACCGTAAAGCTCAATGGTAGAGACAAGCTCAAGCTCGCCCGTCTTGCGATATTCATCGGTGGGAGCGTAGTAGATCCTACACTCAAAGTAGCCGTTATCCTCCTCGAACAGGGGATTGCCATCATCGTCATATACCTGGTTTCCGTCCTCGTCAAGCTTGGGGAATGTGGAATAGGTGTAGTCCATAACAATGGCTATATGCACCCAATCCTCGGAGAGCGTGCATATAGGCTCTGCCTGGAAGATGGAGGCACGCTTCTCATACTTCTCAAGAGCATAGAGCTTGCCATCATTGATACTGAGGAGCATCGGGTTCTCGCGGTCCTGCGAGCCACCACCGGGAGTACAGGCATAAAACAGGTTGGGGAAGTTGCAATAGTCATCCGCCATTATGTCCATCTCTACGACATTTCCTACATTGTAGGAGCTACCCATTGCCCACTCCGTGTAGGAGTTCTCAGAGGAGCCAATTTCCAATCTCATAAAGTAGTTGTAGTCATAGGTAGTGCTAACCTCATGGTCTATATAGAGGTCACTACCTCTGTCAACATAGCTCATACCATTCTTAGGGCCCCAGCCCTCGTCAAAAGGTCGCTGATAAAGAAGCTTAAAGTTCGGGTATTTCTCCTTCACAGCATCTATGGGGTCCTTCACCTCTGCGTCACCACCGTCGGTCACAGTGTCATCGGCATTCTCACCGGTCTCGGCAAAAGCAAAGATCGAGAACATCGATACTACAAGCGACAGAACAAGAAGCAAAGAGAGAATTCTAGCAAATGTTCCTTTCATATATCCTCCTAATAATAATAGTTACTAACAACAGTATAACATCATATTCTACTCCCGTCAACTAGCCCGGGCGCGATATTTAAATAAAACATATATACCTGCACAAAAAAGCAACGGTAGATTTGTATGTTTTTGACAAAGGAAATCTGTCCCTATCGCCCCCGCCGCACATAGAAGCCTGCCCCTGCTGTTTTGACGGTGTATTAACCAAGACAAGACCTTCAAAAAATCCGCCCGTCTCTCTTTGGAGTTATCCCGCAAAAAGCAGAGGATTTGATACAATTGTTATATGCAAAAGCAAACAAAAGCTGCGCCCGACAAGGACAAAAACGGCGACTGCACACAAATATACGCATATTTATTATACCATTCTGCCCGCCTCTCGACAACATACATTTGTTTGAGCTTATCGACATTTTGTTTGTTCATAAGCTCCACCAATGGCAAGCCGCACCGCAAAGCCTCCCTCCGGGAGGGAGGTGGCACGAGCCTGCGAGTGACGGAAGGAGCCCGCGAAAAGCCTTGTACCCTCTCTGCAAACCTTGCAACCTCTGAGCAAGCCGCACCTTGTAGGGACCGGCGTCCTCGACGGTCCGTGTAAGACACCCCACAAGGAAAGCCCAGCCCCTGTCATCCTGAGCGAGCATTTTGCGAGTCGAAGCTTTGCGTAGCGAAGGCGGAGCAAAGCCGAGGAACAAAGTGACGAAG
>JAFTRB010000221.1 GCA_017462445.1 Clostridia bacterium | reverse complement strand
GATGGGTGTTCTTTGAAATAACAAGCCGCTGCAATCTTAGCTGCAGGCACTGTGGTAGCAGCTGCACCTCCGAGGGGGAAATGCTCTCGAAGGAGGATATTGAGGCTGTAATCCAGGGGTTAAATCCAAGAAAAACAATGCTTTGCCTGACGGGTGGTGAGCCTATGATGCACCCAAGCTTCTTTGAGCTTGCCGAGCTTGTGCATAGTAGGGGCTTTTCCTGGGGGATGACCACCAATGCCACGCTTATTGATGATTGGAAGGCGAAAAGGCTGAAGGAGCTTGGAATGGCTACAATATCGGTAAGCCTTGACGGTATGGAGAAATCGCACGATAGCCTGAGGCAAAGGGATGGCGCTTGGCAACGCGCCGTCAAGGGAATTAAGGCTCTGCAAGGCGTGGGAATAAATCCGATGGTAACTACCGTGTTACATTCGGGCAATTTTGGTGAGCTTGGCGAACTGTATTCCTTCCTTGACGAGCTTGGGATTGAAGAGTGGCGACCTATAAATGTAGAGCCTATCGGCAGAGCCTGCGAGGCAAACGAGCTGATGCTGACGGCCGAGGAATTTGCTTCTCTTCTTCTATTTATTCGTGACAAGAGGTTTGACCGTGAATGCAAAATGAAGGTGACTTTTGGTTGCTCGCATTATCTGGGAGTTGGGGCGGAGAGAATGGTTCGTGATAATTACTTTATGTGTGGAGCCGGAATATTAGTGGCTAGCGTGCGATGCAACGGCGATATATGCGCCTGCCTTGATGTGGCAAACCGACCTGAGCTTGTACAGGGGAATATTCGCACAGATGATTTTATGGATGTTTGGTACAATCGCTTTGAGGCATTCAGAAGAGATAGAACCGTAGATTGTGAGAAATGCAGGAATTGTAGCGAAAGGCTTGTATGTGGTGCAGATTCGGCACACACCTGGGATTATGAATTAAATCAGCCGCTTCTTTGCTATAAGGATTATGCAGAGGCGCTTGAGGACTGTTTCGCTAACAATCCAATTGAAATATGACCTATTACTTTTAGGAGAATGTATGGATATTTACAGCTTTGTGCCGTCAAGGGATATAAGAGAGTATTGGAGAGAAGTCGGGTTTAAGCCCACCGCTACCGAGGCTGCCTTTATAATCTTCCACTCGAATGCCACTATAAAGGAAAAGCATGAGGGCTACCGCGCGATAACCCGGGAATATGAGGACACCCGTCTTCTGCCAAGGACCTGGACCAAATCCTTTGGGAGCTTATTCGGCCTTTTGGAGTCGCTGATAGCCATTGAGGAGGATTTCCTGAAAATTGACGGGCAGGAGGGATATGTCTACTCATACAGCTATTATTGTGCGGGAGATGATAGCGAATGCGAGGAGTTTGACCTTCAGTTTTCCACTCTTGGGGCGTGTCTTGGCGCCTATTACGATGATATTGAGGACTATGCCGACAAGGTTGTTTACTATAAAATAAGACGGCAGAGCCTGAAGGATGTCTTTGACGAAATTGTGGTTAAATATGCCCCGGGCGGTGAGGCGATCTCATATTTTAAGCGGCCAATCAATGAGGAGGATATACTCTTCGCCTTGGGGGGATTATGGCTTCCGCTTCCCACCCCCTTTGGGCGCGGGGATATAATTGCCCCCTGTCCCGGGTATGACAGAGTGACAGGCGATCCGCTCGTTCTTGCCTCCCTTCCAAGCTGGACAAGCGAGGACTATGTCAGGGCGGGCTATCTGCCCGGCGAATTTGACGGCGATGATGTTGACAGGTTCTACAACTTCCATCTTGATAGCGGAGATGACACGGATATGTGCGTGCGCGGTTATTTCATTTCCGAGAGTGGCTCTGTCTATCACGAATGCGAGGGCTTCTATCTTGACTATGAGTATTATACCCCGAAGAGGGAGGGGTATGAGAGGATGCTTACCCTGATGTCCAAGTATCTTAAGAGGGAGCTTGAGATAGATGAGGTATTGAGGCTCTCTTACATCATCCAGCTTGAGGAGGAGACAAGAACGCGCAGAGCTCTCCGCGGCGCGGATTACTCCGACATATTATAATTATTAAAAATCCTTCACTAATCTACACTAGTGGGGGATTTTTGTCTTGAAAAACCATATTTGCGGTGGTATAATAAGTATAACTGTATGTTTTTGGAGGGACTATGAGGCTATTTGTAATATCCGACCCTCACAGCTATTATACCCTGACAAGAGAGGCGCTGACAAGGGCGGGCTTCTTTAAGCCGGGGGAGACGGGCAAGCTTTTGGTGCTTGGCGATCTTCTCGACCGAGGGGGAGAGCCCTGTGAGATGGTTGAATTTATGCTTATGCTGAAGCGGCAGGGTAGACTGATATATATTCACGGCAACCACGAATGGCTGCTTGTGGAGATGCTCTCGGAGCTTGCGCGCGGCGAGCTTAGGTGGCATCACCATATAAACGGAACATGGGAGACGGCAAAGAGGCTTTCGGGGCTTCCCGACGGAGTTGCCGAGGGCTATCCCGAGGAGGTAATAAGGGGTGTGAGAGCCAGCCGCTTTTACACCGAGCTTTTGCCCTTTGGCGAGAACTATTATGAAACAAATAGATATATATTTACCCACGGGTTTATTCCGCTTCTGGTTGAGGGGGCGCGCCCGATGGTGAAGTATTCCTACAGGGAGGACTGGCGGGAGGCAGAGGCTAGACAGTGGCGAGATGCCTCCTGGCTTAACGGAATGGAGATGGCGTGTTACTACCACGCTAACGAGAGTGGCAAGACGATAGTTTGCGGTCACTATCATACCTCTTACGGTCACTCGCGCATTCACGGCATTTGCACCGAGAGGGGCGAGGATGCAATTTACACCCCGTTTTATGACGAGGGGATAATCGCTATTGACGCTTGCACCAAAGTAAGCGGAATCGTCAATTGTATTGTGATAGAGGACGAGCCGCTTAAATAATTTAACACGGGTGGCGCATTATGCGATTTAATGTAAACTACTATTTGCAGGAGGCGGAGATAAATGGCAAATGACAGAGGTATGGAGCAGTATAACAGAATGCTCCGTACGCCTATACCAAGCCTTGTAATATCGCTTGGCATACCTACCACGGTAAGTATGCTGATAACTAATATATATAACATGGCGGACTCCTATTTTGTCAGCCAGATCTCCCTATCTGCGGGAGGCGCTACCGGTGTGGTATTTGGGCTTATGGCGATCTTGCAGGCCTTTGGCTTTATGTTTGGCCACGGCTCGGG
>JAFTRB010000220.1 GCA_017462445.1 Clostridia bacterium | reverse complement strand
CCCCTGACCTAAAGTTTGTTAAGAAAAATATTTACTTTACCTATTGATTTTATTATAAATTAATTCTATAATAAAAGCAAGGGGATTGTTAAAATTCCCAAAAACTATTTTCAATTATTATTTGGAGGCTGGCAAAATGGCAGAAAGCAGACTTATCGGTGGCTATCCGGTTATCGGAATTCGCCCCTGTATCGATGGCAGAAGAGGCCCTCTTAAGGTAAGAGAATCCCTCGAGGAGCAGACCATGAATATGGCAAAAAGCGCAAAGGCGCTCTTTGAAAGCAAGCTCAAATATTCTAACGGAGAGCCTGTTAAGGTTGTTATAGCAGACACCACAATAGGCAGAGTGGCGGAGGCTGCTGCCTGCGCTGATAAGTTCAAGAGAGAGGGTGTTGACATCACCCTGTCTGTTACACCCTGCTGGTGCTATGGCTCGGAGACTATGGATATGGATCCCTACACCATTAAGGGCGTGTGGGGCTTTAACGGAACAGAGAGGCCCGGCGCTGTATATCTTGCCGCTGTTTTGGCAGGTCACGCCCAGAAGGGGCTTCCCGCCTTTGGCATCTACGGACACGATGTACAGGACCTTGGCGACACCACAATTCCCGCCGATGTTGAGGAAAAGCTTCTCCGCTTTGGTCGCGCGGCAATCGCGGCGGCTACCATGAGAGGCAAGTCCTATCTGCAGATCGGCTCTATCTGTATGGGTATTGCAGGCTCGGTTATTGATGTAAACTTTATCGAGGACTATCTCGGTATGAGAGTTGAGTCGGTTGACGAGGTCGAAATTATCAGACGAATGACCGAGGGCATCTATGACAAGGCTGAGTATGAGAAGGCAAAGGCCTGGGCAAAGGAGAACTGCATTATCGGCTTTGACAAGAACCCGCCCGAGCTTCAGAGAAGCGCCGAGAAGAAGCAGGAGGAGTTTGACTTCTCTATCCTCACCGCGCTTATCATCAAGGATTTGATGAACGGAAACAAGAATCTTCCCGAGGGCTGCGAGGAGGAGGCTGTTGGACACAATGCCATCGCCGCAGGCTTCCAGGGACAGAGACAGTGGACCGACTTCTACCCCAACGGAGACTTCTCCGAGGCTGTGCTTAATTCCTCCTTCGACTGGAACGGAACAAGAGAGCCTTATGTTCTTGCGACAGAGAACGATGTGCTTAACGGTCTTGGAATGCTGTTTATGAAGCTACTTACCAACCGCCCCCAGATCTTTGCCGATGTGCGTACATACTGGTCGGGCGACGCGGTTAAGAGAGTTACAGGCTATGATATTGAGGGTAAGGCGAAGGAGGCAAACGGCTTTATTCACCTTATCAACTCCGGTGCAGCCTGCCTTGATGCTAACTGCCGCGCCATAGGCGAAAACGGTCCTGAAATCAAGGAGTGGTACAATGTTACCGCCGAGGATACAAAGGCTATTATGCAGAATGTTGAGTGGGCTCCCGCTGACCTTGGCTACTTCCGTGGCGGTGGCTTCTCCTCCAGATTCTACACCAAGGCGGAAATCCCCTGCACAATGATAAGGCTTAATCTTGTTAAGGGGCTTGGTCCTGTTCTTCAGATAGCAGAGGGCTGGACTGTTGATCTTCCCGAAAAGGTAACAGACGCCCTGTGGAAGAGGACCGACTATACCTGGCCCTGCACCTGGTTTGCTCCCAGATGCGACGGCGTGGTCGGCTCTGCCTTCGAGGACGCATACAGCGTAATGAACAACTGGGGCGCTAACCACGGAGCAATCTCCTACGGTCACATTGGCGCAGATCTTATTACCCTTTGCTCTATGCTCCGCATCCCTGTTTGCATGCACAATGTCCCCGAGGATAAGATTTTCCGCCCCGCGGCCTGGAACGCCTTCGGTCAGGACAAGGAGGGACAGGATTACAGAGCCTGCGCTACCTACGGTCCTCTCTTCAAGAAGAACTGATTTTTTCCTTACTATTAATAAGAAAAGGATAACAAGGCTCGCCTTGCTATCCTTTTTTGCTATTTTTGCTATTCTTTGCTATCCAAAATGCAGGGCGCATTTTGGATAGCTTTTTTGCGCTTTAATCGCTATACAGAAAGCTGTTTTTTGAGATTATCTGCTATGCGCTTATGCGGCAGGGGTAACTATTACCGGAGTGACAACATATCTGTTGGAGTAAACGATAACCAGATAGTATATTCCGGGCGTAGCATTTATGCTTATGGGAGCCATAATAGCATTATCAATTACCCACATGCTTCCGCCGCCCGTAAGAGTAACCTTACCGTCCTCGGCAATATAGATGTCATCCATTTCGATGAGTCTTGAGCAATCCTCGGTATAGACAAGCTCGCCGCGGGCACGCTGGAAGAGGTATGCCTCAATTGCGAAATCGGTAGTAGTCGAGCCATCGATGGCAACCGTTGCCTGGAATACCGAGCCTGCGGCAATCTCGATAACCGAGGGAGCAACCGTAAGGCTGGGCGCCGGCTCAATCTTAAGCGGAGATGTGTAGTAGACTGCGCTCTCGGACAGAGCGCCAAGATAGCTTCCGCCGCTGATATCGAAGGAGGAGTCCACAACGAACAACTCGATTTCTATCACACCGTCAAAATTCATATAGGAGAAGGGATTGCCGGGGATAATACCCGTTCCCGAGAAGGTGG
>JAFTRB010000219.1 GCA_017462445.1 Clostridia bacterium | reverse complement strand
TTTGTTTGGCGACAATCGGAGTTTGCGTTTTTCGGTGCGTGGCTTCGGTTGCGCACCTTTTTTATATGCTGATGGGGGAATATATGAATAAGAACATTCAAGAAAAGATTATAGACATTACCGGTATTGAACTTACGCCGGGAAAACCTACAGTTTGCCTTGGTAATGGCGAGCAAGGCTTTGAGTGTTGCTGCGACGAGTGTGATTACTTTTTGCTTTGTTTTTCTGAATTTGATGTTCAAATCAAAGAAGAAAATATTGCTACAAGTAAAGATAATACTACAAAATAATCAAAGAATGACAGAGAATGCAAAGCGTTCTCTGTCATTTTTGTCGGGAAACAAGATATTCTTTTTAAGTTCAAAAACTGTCCTTAAGAGTACGAAGCCTTTCATTCGCTCTTTTTTATTAGCCAAGTAAGAAAAGTAAAAACCAGCCGATAAGGAAGGTTGCGCCGATAATTGTAATTGCAATTATCATCGGGCCAATCATCATCTTCATCGCAGAGAAGAAGGTCTTAGTCTTATCCATGAAGGAGGATTGGAGCTTTAGCCCATCCTTACCCTTACGACCGCCCCCCACTGCTGACATATCAGCAATGGTAGAGCCGTCATCGACATATGTTACCTTCGGTTTATTCTTTTTCTTTCCCATATTACTTATCCAGCATATGGCAAGCAGCAAAGTGACCCTCCTCGTACTCCTTGTACTCGGGTGGAATATGCTTGCATATTTCGGTAGCGTAAGGGCATCTGGTATGGAATTTACAGCCCTTGGGCGGATTGGCAGGAGAGGGAATATCTCCGGCCAAGGCAATTCTGTTCATCTTTATATCCGGGTTGGGATTGGGGATGGCAGAGAACAGAGCCTGAGTGTAGGGGTGTATGGGATTTGAGAAGATGTCCTTCTTGTTTCCAAACTCGACCATAGAGCCGAGGTACATAACACCAATTTTGTCAGAGATGAACTTGACTACGGACAAATCGTGTGAGATGAAGAGGTAGGTCAGGTTCATCGACTCCTGCAGGCTCTTAAGCAGGTTGATTATCTGCGCCTGAATAGACACATCGAGCGCCGAAACAGGCTCATCACAAACAACCAGGCTGGGATTAACAGACAATGCTCTTGCGATACATATTCTCTGTCTCTGTCCGCCGGAGAACTCGTGGGGATATCTCTCATAGTAGTAGTCACGCAGACCGCACTTGTCCATCAGCTCGAGGATATAATCCTTGATTTGTGGCTTGGGAACGATCTTGTGGACCGCAACAGGCTCGGAGAGAATATCGCCAACTGTGCTTCTTGGGGGGAGAGAGGAATATGGATCCTGGAAGATTATCTGCATCTTTGTACGGATAGCTCTCATCTGCGCAGTGGAGAAGGATGTGATATCCTGTCCCTCGAAGATGATTCTTCCGTCGGTGGGCTGGTGAAGCTTAAGAATTGCGCGACCAAGAGTGGTCTTACCGCATCCGGACTCGCCTACAATACCAAGAGTTTCGCCGGGGCGAAGCTTGAAGGATACATCATCAACGGCAATAAGCTCCTGAAGAACCTTGCCGGTGATAGATTTCTTGATGGGGAAGGTCTTTCTTAAATGCCTTATCTCAAGAAGCGCCTCCGGGTCAAAGGGTTTCTCGAAGTCTGCCAGCTTTTCAGATTCGCGTGCTGCTCTGTATCTTTCCGCAATCGCCGCATCGTCGTACTCGTCATACTGCTCGACGGGGGTCTCTGCGGCTTCGGTAGTGGCAACAGCAGAATCTACTTCAATATTATCATTGTTCATATTTTCATTAGTTGCCATTACTTGTTCTCCTCATTATACAGGTGGCAAGCCACGAAGTGGGTGGGACTAACCTGAACCATGCAGGGATATTCACCGCTACAAGCGCCGATGCACTGGGAGCATCTCTCCTTGAAGTAGCAGTAGTTGGGCATGTTGACAGGGTTAGGTACATTGCCGGGAATGTTAAACAGCGTATCGGTGTCCGAGTCCAGTGTGGGCTTGGACTTCTGCAGACCGATGGTGTAGGGGTGCATGGGGTTGTGGAATATCTCGCCGACAGTACCCTGCTCGATAACTCTGCCCGCATACATAACAACAACATAGTCCGCCATTTCTGCGATAACGCCAAGATCGTGGGTGATAAGCATAATAGAGCCGTCTATTCTGTCCTTAAGGTCACGAAGCAGGTCAAGAATCTGCGCCTGAATAGTAACGTCAAGGGCAGTGGTAGGCTCGTCGGCTATGATAAGCCTGGGGTCACAGGCAAGAGCCATAGCAATCATAACTCTCTGTCTCATACCACCGGAAAGCTCGTGGGGGAAGGCCTTGTAAACTCTCTCGGGAGCTGCAATTCCAACCAGGTTGAGCATCTCCATCGAGCGGGCCTGCGCCGACTCCTTCGTAGCGCCGGGGGTGTGGATAAAGGTTACTTCATCAAGCTGCTCGCCAATGGTGAAGATGGGGTTGAGCGAGGTCATAGGCTCCTGGAAAATCATAGCTATCTGCTTTCCGCGGATTCTGTGAATTTCCTTTATGGGCATCTTTGCGATGTCATATACCTTCTCCTCGGTCTCGAAGACGGGAGCACCCTTGTGGTCGACCTTCTGCTTGGGAACCATAACAGGATTTCCCTCGGCATCAACCACAGGCTTGCCGTTCTTGTCGAGCTTGGGAGTCATTACAGTCTCGCCGTTTTCATCAAGCTCATAGACAGGAACAAGCTTTCCGGCCTCGTCCTTCTTGTAGTCATACGCCTTGAAGCGAATGCTACCCGAATAGATCTGACCCTGGGGACCCTGGAGCAGACGCATAACCGACATACTGGTTACGCTTTTTCCGCATCCACTCTCACCAACTATACCGACCGTAGCATTCTTAGGAATAGCAAAGGATACGCCATTAACCGCCTTAACAACACCCTGATCGGTGAAGAAGTAGGTGTGAAGGTCCTCAATCTCAAGGATATTTGAAGGATCCTTCATCTCTGTGGTAAACTCCGATTCCTCAGCACGGCGGTGCTTATATGCCTCAAGACGGCGCATGATCTGCGAATTCTCGCGGGCTATTGCGCGAATTTCGGCGCTGGACATATAGGAGGAGGTGGACTTGGGCGCACCATCGCCCTCCTCCTTCTTTGCGAAGAGGCTTTTGATTCTATCAATAATGCTCATATTACCTCCTCATCTTCGGGTCAAGGGCATCTCTCAGACCGTCGCCTACAAAGTTAAAGCCCAAAACCGCGATAACGATACAGATACCCGCAGGGCCCCATACAAGGAAGTGGTTCTGGAGAATATCCATATCCGTAGAAATAATGTTAATCATTGTACCCCATGCCGCATAGGGAGCCGGAACACCAAGATTCAGGTAGGAAAGAGTAGCCTCGTAAAGAATCATACTACCAAGGCTCAAGCTCATCTGAACAATAAGCTGTGGCATAACATTGGGGACAAGGTGCTTGAAGATTTTCCTTGCTGTGGAGTATCCCATTGCCTCGGCGGCAACCATATACTCCTGCTCACGAAGGAAGAGGATCTGTCCTCTTACAAGACGGGCTGTGCCTGTCCAGGAGAATAGTGTCAGATAAATCATAAGCCAGTAAATTTTATGCTGACCGGGTACCTCTGCAGCATCAAGCAGGGTAGAGATGATAAGCAAAATCGGCACGCCGGGCAGACACATGAGAACATCGCATATTCTCATTATAATAGTGTCAACAATGCCGCCGAAGTAACCTGCCAGACCGCCAAGAACTACTCCGAGAATAGTAATAACGAATACGGCAATAAAGCTTACCGTCAGCGAAATTCTACCGCCGTACATCAGTCGCACGAAGATATCGTAGCCCTGGTTGTCTGTTCCGAGAGGATGAGACAGAGAGGGTTCTGCGAGGACATTGTAGGTCATATTTGTCTGAATGGTCTGCTTGATATTGTACTCGTTGCCGTCGGCGTCGGTGTATGTAACTGTGGTCGTAGTATAGTTGATTTTTCCGGTAGCATCAGGCTCGATCTCGCCCCACTGGGTGTAGAAAACAGGACCTAAGAAGCTAAAGACGAACAGGCTTATAACCATTATAAGGCCTATGATAGAAAGCTTGGAACGGAAAAATCTACGCAGAACCATTTGGGTGGGAGACATCAGCCTGATATTTTTATCAAGCGGTGTGTCGGTATCCTGCGTCGATTGGGAGGTAACGGTGGATTCAACTTCTTCTTCGACATTTTCGATGTTGCGTTCTTCCATATTTACCTCCTTAATCAAGCTTAACTCTGGGGTCAACTACCGCATACATAAGGTCAGAGAGCAATACGCCGATAACACTTAGGAGCGCCAGGAACATATTGTAGCCCATTATGAAGGGGATATCACCGCGGTTCATCGCATCAAGCGCAATGTTACCGATACCGGGGAGGTCGAATACCTGCTCGGTGATAATAGCGCCGGAGAAAAGACCGGGAAGAAGTCCCGCGAGGGTAGTAACGATAGGAATAAGCGTATTTCTGAATGCGTGCTTGTAAATAACCTTTGTCTCGGAAAGTCCCTTCGCTCTTGCGGTACGGATGTAGTCGGAGTTGAGGACCTCCAGCATATTTGTTCTTGTCATTCTCATTCGTCCGCCGATACTAAGTATAACAACGGTCAGAATAGGAAGGAACATATGCATAAAGTAATCAGGGAGAAGGGCAAGACCCGTGGCAGAGCCACTCGGATCTACCAAGCCTGACGGTGGGAACCAGCCCAGCTTGTTGGCAAACAGGTCCTTCAAGATCTGTCCGAAGAAGAAGGAGGGAAGCGAGATACCAATCATAACCAGGATAGTAACCACATAGTCACGGATGGAATACTGGTGAGTAGCAGCAGTGATTCCCAAGGGAATCGCTATCATAAATTCAAAAATGGTAGCAATAAGCGCAACCGCAAAGGATACACCCATGTGGCTCGCGATCTTGTCGGCTACGGGAACACCGTAGACGAAGCTGGTGCCCAGGTCAAAGCGGGCGAGGGCACCAAGCCAAGTGAAATAGCCCTTGAGAATACCTAAAAACGAGTTATCACCAAGGCCGTACATTTCGTACATCGCCTTCTGTGTCTCTTCTGTAACAGTCGCGCCACCTTGGTTGATGGCATTTATCTTATCCTGGATGAAGTCAACCGGCATAAGTCTTATAAGGAAATAGATTATAAGTGAAACGCCGACCAGGATAATTAGCGACTGTACAAGTCTTTTAAGTATATATTTAAGCATTTGTCACTCCGTCTTAATTAGCAAATTCAAGCTCCCAGATACGGTCAAGGGGAGAGCTGAAGGGGTTAACCTCTTCAGGAATGGAATCCGAGGAAAGAACCTTGGAGTTATAAACATAGAGAACCGATCTCTGGTAAACAGGAAGCTCTACAGCGAGGTCAAGAACAAGAAGCATTGCATCCTTGTAGATCGCAGCGCGCTCATCCTCGTCAAGAATCTCTCTGGCATCATCAATAAGGTCGGAAAGATCGTCAAGAATATCCTTCTCCTCCTGAGAGCCGCTGGTCTTGATGGAGGGATAACCCCAAGCGTTGGTAGAGGTAGCTGTCGAATTCTTGTGGTAAACCTGATACATATCAGGGTCAAGGGAGGAGCCCCAAGCAGCAGCCCATACATCGAGCGCACCGGTGTTGATCTTTGTGAGCGCCTGAGTATCGGGCTCAACGGTAATCTCCCAGCCCATATCGTTCAGAAGAGCGGCAGCATCTCTGAATGTGAGATAGGTGGGGTGATCCTGGAGGTTAGAGCCTGCAATGGTGAAGGTGTACTTAAGAGAGGGATCGCCTGCGGAAACGCCTGCCTCATCCATGTACTTCTGGATGTTAGCTCTTGCAATCTCCTCGGAGAAGGTACCGTTCATCTGAGGATAATCCTTTTCGTTATCTACACTGGGCTCGCCGTCTGCGCCAAGAGGATATGCCCAGGAAACCTTGGACATGGGCCAGTAGATCTGGCTCGCGGTGCCGGGACGGTAGTAGCTGATTGCGAGAGTGGTATTCATCGCGCACATAATTGCGCGGCGAAGGTTGATATCCTTAACCTTACCTGCGTTTACACCGATGTAACCGTAACCAAGCTGGTCGGTAAGAAGGTACTTAACGCCCTTGCTTGCAAGGCCTTCGATAGCGCTGAAGTTCTCGTCGGTGAGCTGAGGAGTGATGTAGTGAACTGTTCCTGCCTCAAGAGCGGGGATAGCGTTGGTAGCGCTGATGATCTGGTAACGGAGCTTTTCGATCTTGGGGGCGTAAATCTTGTCGCCGCCAACGGTGTCGAAGTTAGGATTGGACTTGAAGTAAACAACGTTGTCAGAGTAGAATGCGCTCTCGGAGGGGTTATCGCTGTTTGCTCTGTCGGTTGCCTTGTAAGCGCCCGCGCCCATAGGAAGCTTGATGTTTCTGGGGGACTGAACAACATTCTTCATGAAGTCGAAGGAACCGTAGTCAACGCCAAACTTGTGATTTGCAATGTCAACACCGGTCTTTGCGCCCTCGCCGTAGTAGTGCTGGGGAGAAACGGTAAATGTGAAGTTCCACTGTGCCTTGGGGTCAACACCGTTAATGGTGATCTGAAGAACATCGTACTCGTCTGCATTCTTGGGAGTACCGTCAGCATTATGCTCGCGAGCAATCTTATACTCGGTGCCGTTGATGGTGATGGAGGTCATATCGGTGTTGTGACCGAGGGACTTAACGCCCTCGATATGGTCGATAAGAAGCTCGCCACCCTCGCTTGCAAGCTGCTCGTGAAGGATAACCTCCTTAGCCTTGGAGGTGTACTCGCTTCTGAGCTCCTGAGCGGTAGCCCAGCCCTGGAGAACATAGTGAAGCTCGCGGCTGATCTTGTCCTGATATACATACTCGATAGCCTGCTCCTTGCTGGAAGCGGTGTAGTTCTTGGTAAGAGTCTTGATCTTGGAGCGGTCAAACTTGTTGGTTACGGGATCTCTCTCATACTCAACAGCAACATAGCCCTCATAGAACATGAAGCAGAATACCTCATCCTCGAACTCGGGATGACCCTTGTAGGGCTCGTCGATGTATACGCCCTTGGAGGCCTCGTAGTCGCGGTTAAGCTCATCCTTGAACTTGGAAAGCGCGTAGTCATAGTCTTCCTTGAGATTGTCGTTTGTAATAGTGTCATACTTGTCGGTTGTGGTAACAGCCGCAAGATAACCGGAGCTGAGAGTGTGATTTGCGATAGCCTCTACCATTTCGTTATAGGAAACATTGTAGGTTACGCTTCCGCTGGAAATAGTTCCGAGGTTCATGAATACAGAGATAAGCTCGTTGATACGGTCGTTTGCTCTCTCGGTAGCCAGCTGGCTCATCTGCTCGTCCATGGTGTCATCGGTAGAGCCAAGCTGCTGGGTTCTGTAGTCAGCAAGACCCTTGATATCGGTGGAGTAGATGGTGGAGGAACCTGTGTAAACAGGGTCGAGGTAAACATAGAGGTTGAAGAGAACATCCTCGAGTGTAAGGGGATGACCGTCAGAGAACTTGATACCGTTCTTGATAACAAAGTTGTAGGTAGTCTCGCCGGCAACGCTGTTGTCAATAAAGAAGTCCTTTGTAACAACTGCCTCGTCGTCACCGAAGGCAACCTCGGTCTTTCCGTTAACATAGTTAGAGGAAAGCATACCGATCTGAGTCATACCAACGATAGTACCATCGTTAGCGGAGGTCGAGAAGAAGGGGTTGAACAAGCCGTCAAGGCTGTCGGTCATAATAACCAGTGCTTCAGGCGTCGTGTTGTCGCCACCGCCACAGGATACTGCGGAGAACAGTACACCAAGGCAGAGAACAACAGCCAGCATCAAGCTGAGAATTCTTTTCATTGTTTTTCTCCTTTATATTATAATTTTTTAATAACTACATATTGTAAGCCGGATCATTACTTTTGCTTTGTGCCGAGAGTTGTGATTTCAACGGCATTGCCGTCGACCTCAACCGTTCTATCGTAGTAGGTCTTATCCTTCTCACCGGGAGCTGCTACCTCGCAGCTTACCAAGGAGAGGTTAAAGCCATCGATATCGCCGTATCCGCAAATAAGTCCTACCGCATAGTCATTCGAGAAAATGCAGGACATAGAAACCGAAATAACCAGCTTGCCGCTTATAGAAAGCCCGGTCAGATTTGCGCCATCAACAATTGTACCCGCAAGGAGTCCGATTGTCGAGCCATTGTTTTTAACGCCCGCCTCGATTGTGAGGGTTGCGTTTTCAATTGTCAGGTTGGTAATCTCTGCGCTTGCGCCAATCTTACCAAAGAGACCTGTATTAAGCTTGCTATTGTTAGTCTGCTTTGCATTGATGTTGGAGAATTTGTGACCGTTACCGATAATCTTGCCCACAAACTCACCGTGCATAACGCCGGCGGGCCATTCCTTGATATTGGTGAAATCAAGGTCGGCAAGAATTTCGTAGCAGCCCCTGATGTTCAGGTGGTCAACAAGCTGCTCTGCTGTGGAGATCTTGTACCAATTACCCTCAAGCAGATCAACATACACATTCTGTGTCGGATTTTCGGACATTGCGCTGTCTTCAATAAATTTTCCGGAATGGGTGAGCGTATCGCCAATAGCGGTTGTGCGCTCGCTGTCCATGTACGCTTTATCGAAGGTGAAGCCTTTAACATCGGGGAAGTCGCGGTTATCGATGCTTCCCTTGTCCATGTTCCACACAGGCATTTTAATCGTGCTGTCGGTGCGGAGGGGATTGAATTTGTATTCACCGATGCTCTCACCGGTGGAGATATTAACGAAATTGAAGCTGAATTCAGGAACCCAAGCAGCATAAAGCACAAGGGCGGGAGTGCTTGCGGAATATTCCTTATCGGGGTCGAGAGTCAATTTCTCGGTATCAAAATACCACTTGGATAAATTGCCGTTCTCGTCCTTTTCATACCAGCCTGCAAGGAAGTATCCGCTCTTGGAAGGGGTAAAATAGTTACCCTTTCCTCTGATCGGATTTTCCGGTGCAATAAGCATAAGACTCTTGTTGTTGTTCGCATCCGTGGGGAGCGAGTTGATATCATAGGTATCTGTTATGATATCAGTGTTTGTGGAGAAGACTCCACCGTTAGCATTGTATTGAATGCTAACGGTATAGCCTTCCGTGTCATAGTTGTCGTAAGGAGTCTTTGCACCACTGCAGGAGGTCGCAAGCACTACGGTCAACATCAGAATTGCCGTAATAATTAATGCTTTTCACACTTTTTTCATGTGGATTAGTCCTCTTTTCTTTCGGTGGAGTCGTCGGTCTGAGCTTCCTCGACGGGAGTCTCCTCAGCGGGAGCTTCCTCGGTGGTAGTCTCCTCAGCAGGAGCTTCCTCTGCGGGAGTTTCCTCAGCGGCAGCCTCTTCGGTTATCTCCTCTTCAGAGGCCTCGGTGGGGGCATCCGCCTTTTTCTTGTAGATGAAGAAATACCAGCAGGCAGCAGCTGCGCCGGCAAGGATAATTACTGCCTCAACGATTACGAATACGATAAGCACGATCTTGCCCACATCGGTTTTTGCATCGGGCTCATCAACGATGGGCTTATCGGGCTCGACGGGTGTGCCTGTATTCTTGAAGGCTGCAATTCTTTGCTCTGCGGTAAGCAGGTCGGCGTAGTTATAAACCAAAGCCTTCTGCTCGGTCTTTGCGATCTTGTTGTAAGCCTCTCTTGCGGCAATTACAAGGGGCTCGTCAGCGAGCTGAACAGGCTTGGGCATTCTGTTGATAGCCTCGATAGCCAGCAGAGTCGTCTCGTCTGCAGCCACACCGCCGTCCATAAATACGGAGAAGTACTGGTTGTATACGAAGGACTCGTAGTTCTCTCCATTAGAGGGCTTAACCATAACGAGATTGCCGTCGCCGTGACCGATATAATCTACGAAGGTAGCGCCATAGAATACATGAGATTCATATGCAAAGCTGTCATAGATCTTGAAGGGGACAATACCAAGACCGGTCTTTACTACGGTTGTTCCGTTAGTGTACTGAAGCTCATATTCTCCTGTTCCGGGAAGGTGATCGCAGGAGTTGTAGTACTCGGGGTCATACTCCTCCTCGAGAATGGGAGCCTTGTAGCTCTTGAACTCAACAAGCATAAGCTTATCGCATTCGTAGAAGGCCTTGTGACCTATCGAACGAAGCGAGTGGGGAAGAGTAGTCTTCTGTATGTCAGTGCCTGCAAACGCCATTGCGGTTACTCTTACAGTACCCTCGGCAATGCTTGCGTGAGCAAGGCTCATAGGAATGTAGGTTGTAAGCTCAAGACCGTCGGGAACTTCGCAGTAGATAGAGCCCTCAATGATCTTGATACTATCGTTCAAGTCGAAGGTGTAGGTAACACTTTCGTATGTATTGCTGCCAAACTCCTCGGTGATAACCTTGGAAATAGGAGCAAGAACACACATAGCGAAGGGGTTATCTCCAAGCGACTCAACAGACTCGCCAAGAGTGAGGTTAACGGGTGTTACGCTATTCTTTACAAAGGCAAGATCTCCAACCGTCTTAGCGGAAGAAAGGTCGATTGTCGTAATAGCGGTGTATGCAAGACCGTAGGTGCCGATGCTCGTAACCTTGCTGAGGTCGATGCTGCTAAGCTTGGTCGCATAGGAGAATGCGCCCTCGCCTATTACGCATCCGTCAGGACAGAGCGTAACGGTCTCAAGCTTGTCGCTGTTTACAAAGGCATAGTTTCCAATATCCGTAGCCTTGGAGAGGTCGGCGTTCACGATGGCAGAGCCGGAGAATGCGCCCTCGCCAATGGAGGTGACATTTGAAAGATTGATGCTTGAAAGAGCGATTGCCTCGAAGAATGCGGTTGCGGGAATTGTCTTAATTCCATCGCCAAGAACAACACTTGTAAGCGACTGGCAGTACTGGAATACACCGTAGCCGAGAGCGCCCTCGTCTCCATCTACCAGAGAGGAGAGGTCGACGGTCTCAATATCGGGAGTGTAATACTTAAGAACATACTGGTTTCCTACAATTGCAGGTCTTTGAGCAGAGGCGTCTGTAAACTGATAGTTGATATTGCCGCTGAAAGCTCCATTACCAACATAAACCGCTCCGCTCAGGTCGATAACCTTAAGGCTATCGGCATTGTAGAATGCGCACTCGCCAATGCTTGCGCCCTCACCGAGGGTAACATTCTTAAGCTTGGAAGCGCCGTAGAAGGCATTTGTGCCGAGCTTTGCATTCTTTCCGATGGTAAGCTCTGTAAGGGGGGAGAGATAATCGAAGTAGTGGTATTTACCGTTGTATACATACTTCCAGTTGTTCGCGCCGGTACGCTCATGCTCTGTATCGGCATAAATCATAAATGCACCGTAATCAACAGTAACATTATCACCAAGAGTGACGCTCTGAAGCGACTGACACTCTGTGAATGCGCCCTCGCCTATTGTTACATCGTTGCCGATTTCAACCGACTCAACATCGGAGAAGGCAAAGGCGTAGGGGCTGATATAGTCGATCTTGCTGATATCAGGAGTTTGTGTAATAGCGGTGTTGAAGAAGGAATAGCTTCCGATGCTCTCAAGCTCACCGAGAGTAACCGTGGTAAGCTTGTGCGAATCTGCAAATGCGTAGTCACCAACCGTGATAACAGAGGGGATAGAAACGCTCTTGAGGTTCTCAACGCCGGAGAATGCGCCGGAGCCAATCACTGTAATCTTGGAATCGTCAACAGTGAATGCACCCTTGAAGGCGGGAGCAACAAGCAGAATAGTGTCGCCTGCTGCATTCATAAGGTAAGAGCCATCGGCCGAGGGAACGAAGGCGCTGTTTCCTTCAGCAATCTCGAAGGCGGAAACATCTGTGCCGGAGAATGCGTACTGAGCGATAACATTTACATCCTCGCCCAGGATTACGGTAGTAAGCTCGTCGCAGCCAAGGAATGCTCCTGTGGGTATAACGTTTGCGTTTATCGCAATCGACTTAAGCTCGGAGCAGTTCATGAATGCATAGTCACCAAGCTTGATCTTTTCAGCGTTTATGGTAACGGACTGAAGCTTTGTGTTATCAGCAAAGGCATATGCGCCGACAGAGCGGAGAGTCTCGGGGATAACAACATTTTTCAGGTTCTTATTGCCTGCAAACGCATAGTCGGAAATTGCGTGCGCGGAGTCAAGAGATACAGTTCCCTTAAGATTGCAGTTCTGGAATGCGTACTTATTGATCGTAACAACATACTCAAGTCCTTCAACCGTGGTAAGATTTGTACAGCCGTAGAATGCGCCGTACTCAATGTATTTCAGGGTAGAGGGAAGAGTAACCTTGGTAAGGGCGGTGAGATTTGCAAAGGCGTACGCCCCTATCTTTTCAATGCCCTCGGGAATTACAACCTCGGTAATTGTGTCATCACCGATGTAGGATATCTTCGTTGTCGAAGGGTCCTCCTCGTTGATAACATCGCCTGCCTCAAGATCCTTGGGAATGTAATGATAGTTGGAGAATGCGTACTGACCGATCTCGGTAAAGAGCAGATCGGCAGGAATTTCAACCTTGCCGCCAAGACCGAAGTAGTTGGTGAGCCAAGGGCCGGTTCTTACATATGGGTCCTTGACCTCGATGCTTACAGCGATGGTGTAGGGGGTGCGCTTGCCGTCCATTTCAAGTCTTACATAAATGGAGGCAAAGCCCTTCTGCTGTGCGGTAATAACACCGTTTTCGTCAACGGTAACAATGTTTTTGTTACCCGACTCATAGATAATACTTGTTGCGTCGGGGAAGTAAAGCGATGTTCTCAGGCGGAGCTTGACGCTCTCGGAGGGGAACATGGACAGCGAGTATCCGTTGCCTTCAAAGTTCCTTACATACCCTGCCTCGCCGATATCTCTGTCAGAACCGGAGAGATGGTAGTAGGCGCGGAGTGTTTCATAGCCCATAAGCTCGTATACATCGGCTACAGGCTTGGAAATCTTGCGATAGCCCTCATCGCCCTCTGCCAGGACTGTTACATTAAGCACCGTGGAGGGAACAGAGAGGTTTTCCTTATCGTATACGGTAATTCTTGTGCTTCCGCTCTTCTTTGCAACGAGCTTGCCATTGATTACCGAAGCAATCGAGCTATCCTCGGCTGCATACTCAAGAAGCTCGGGCCACTCGGTTGCGGGATATACAAGAGGCTGGAGCGGATAAACCTCGTTGGGGCTGAGGGTTATGTCGCTCTCTTCGAAGTAGAGGTCCACAAACTCTGCAGGGAGCGGAATCTCATATATTGCGAAGTTGAGCGCATAGTCATAAAGCGAAATGGTGAAGGTGTTGGGGCTGTTTACGCCCTTTTCATTAAGCGAGCCGTTCTTGATATCATTCAGATAGTCGGTAAGCTCGTAGGTAACATAGGTGGTAGAATCCTTTTCGGAGTAGATGGGGGTGAGATAGGAGGAGAAGCCGAAGAGAGCGCGCTCATAGTCGCTGCTTTCGGGAGCTACGCCGATATAACCTACCTGCGCCGCCATTGCGTAATGGTTGTCATAGACAGCCATCTTCATAAACAGACGGTTTTTCTTTTCGTTTCTGTCGTATTCTGTGTAGTATTCCACATCCTCAAGCAGGGGAGCGGAGAAGTCGGTCATGAAGGGGAACTCAAAGGTGTTCTTCAGGTTGGTATTAACACCGCCGTCCTCACCGTAGTCAAGGTAGGTCTCCACCTTAACATTGTACTGTGTGTTGTTCTTGAGGTTATGCTCTGCAACATCATACTCTATCTCGATACGGCCGGGATAAATGTACGAGCCGCCATCGCCGTAGGATTTGCGTATTTCGGTGTCGGTCAGCTCAAATACAACCTCTCCGGTGCTGGCATCGGTAATTGTTAAGGTCGCATAATCTACATTACGGAGCAGACCTGCCCAAACCGCATAGAGCCCGTGTACCGTACCGGTGGCATTGGAAAGAGCAATGTACTTTCTATCCGCGCCGATAAGCTTATCCTGGGGGTTCTGAATGAAGTAGTAGCCGCCAAGGTAGCTGATGTAGTCATCCTCTACGCTACCGATAGGTCTTGTAGCATACGCATCGGGAAGAGTCTTGTCAAGAGTGTCAATGGAGTCATCAATCTCATCTGCGTTCGTTACATAGTAGTCAAGGTCGAAGATGGGAGCCTGTGTCCAGTCGCCGTAGAAGGCGAGGTAGGGAACACTCAGGTCTACATCGGTGCCGCTCTTCGCGGTGAGCTGCACAAAGCCCTCGACATACATACCGTTCTCAAAGGAGTCGTTCATGTACTTCTTGTCAGACTCGGAAAGAGTGATGGTCACGGTGATGTTTGCAGTCTGGCCCGCGTTAACGGTAACAGAGTTGCCGCTGACGCCTGTACCGGAGGCAACCACGGTTGCGCCCTCCAGAATGTAACCTTCCTGGGTAACGACCGTATCACCCTTGTGGGTAAGTGTGTCGCTGACACCCTCGGTCATAACAATAGCAGATATATCATAAGAAAGTGATGTTGAACCAAAGTTATATACGGAGAAATTAAGGGTATAAACACCGGTTTTCTTAGCATCGTCGCCAAGCTCCAGCTTTGTCTTGTTCATTATCTCGCCATTCTCGTAGGTAATGATGTAGGCGTTGGTCCCAGCCGCATTGTTGAGGCTTGCAAGACCCGCGCCCTGCTTTCTGACCGAGTAGGGGAGACCGTTCTTGTTTATAGCCGTTGTCGCGGTGGACATAAGCAGGCGGTTTACTATGGCATTTATCTCATAGTAATTGTACTCGCCGTTTTCGTTCTTGATCTGAGCCTGATTGGGGTAGCTCTCGATAACATACTGACGCATAAGAGCGACAACACCTGCCATGTTGGGGCACGCCATCGAGGTACCGGACAGTCTATCGTATTCGCCACCGGTTATGGACGAAAGGATGTTACCGCCGTGAGCTGTAATCTCGGGCTTGATCTTAAGGTCGGGAGTAGGACCCCAGGAGGAGAACGCAGACATGAAGGGGCCTGCAGCCTGGCTGCGACCAACGGTAAAGCTTCCGCCTCCTGCAGCCGCCATCTTTTCGCCGTCATCCTGGCTGATGGAGCAGACAGGAATGGAGGTAATACCTACGCTCATTCTGATATCACCCGAGGTGTTGTTGTAAATGATGATACCGCGCGCGCCTGCTTCCAGAGCCGCATTCGCCTTTTCCTCGAAGGTGGTAGCGCCTCTGCGCACAAGAACGACCTTGTCGGTAACATCAATATTCATATAGTCGGCAGGACGGCCTGCGCCGGGGATAACCACATAATTGAAGGTCATCTCATTAACTCCCGCGGGCAGTATTTCCTCAACGAAGTGCTTCTCCTCGCTCGCCGCGTCGGATGCCTCCTCGAAGTAAACTACCTTGCCACCGTAATTGATGTAAGGAGTCTTGGTGCCGTTTATGGATGCAACGGAAAGAGCCGCGCTGTAAGTAGAGGGAGAACCAACCGTACCAACATCGGGGTTGCTTGTCAAGGGAAGGTTTCCGTTCTTTTCAGAGCCCTGCGCCGAGCTGTAGCTGTTGGAGGCTGCAACTATAAGCGAAATGCCCTGCTCACGAATCTTATCGTAAACACCGCTGACCTGCGCCTTGTCCTCGACTCGGCTGAAGCCGCAGGCGGTACCAAGCGACATGTTGATTACATCAACACCAAGAAGCACGCAATCCTCAAGACCCGCAAGGATCCAGGAGGTATAAGCGCCGTCCTTGGTGTCGGAGAAGATCTTGATTGAAACAAGCTGGGCGTTGGGAGCAACACCGGTGATGGTGTCATCCTTACCAACAATAATTCCAGATACGTGCGTACCGTGGTTGTTGTGAATGTTATAAACATCCGAATCGCGGTCGGAGTAGTCAAATGCGAAGGGAACCTTCTCGTTGATGTAAACATCGTCCGCAACAAGTCCGGGAATGAACTCTGCCGCGTTGGAGTTTGCAAGGACCTTCGCAACCTCGTCCTTGGTAAGACCGAGCTTGTTGCTGGTAAAGTTGGAGGGGGAGAAAGCGCTGTGAGTGTAGTCAAGACCTGTGTCAAGCACCGCAACAACCATTCCGCTTCCGTCATACTTGAAGGAGGAGCTGTTGAAGATACCGGTCTCGTAAACATCGACAAGGTTCACAACCTCGCCGTCTGTGGCGTTCTCTGCCTCGGCCTTAAGATAAACCTCGCTCACGATGGTCTTTGCGCCCTGTGGGAGAGTTTCGCAAAGCTCATCGAAGTATTTTGCCTGAAGGACGATTTCAAATCCGGAGAGTACAGTATCGTACATAGCGCCGGTGCTGTACAGTATCTCCTTCTCGTCCAGGGCAAGAGTAAGCTTGGCCTTTTCGTCGAGAATCTTTTCTCTCAGCTCGGTTGCCTCATCCGAGACATAATAATCGAGCATGGTTTCGCCACCCTTGCCGTCATAAGTGTCGAGCAGGGCGGGGTTTTCAAGCATAACGATAACCGAGATCTCCTCGTCATCGCCAATCTGCTCCGGCAGCTTGTGCATCACAGAGCTGTTCAGATACTGCTTGTAGTTGGGGTCAACTCCGGTGATTTCCTTTATGTACCCAGCCTCGGAGTATGCAAAGCTGTTAAGCGCATCTGCCGAAACCGAGAACACCATCACCACAGCTAACAGCACAACAAGCAGGCTTGATGTGACTTTTGCTAGTGTTTTCTTGTTCATCTTTGGTTTTTGCCTTTCTTTTATTTCAGTTTTTATTATGAGTAATAAAAATATTTTGCGCACATATAAATTCACAATAAATATTATAACACAGTGCAGAAGCAATTTCAAGTAATTTTTTTATTTTATATATATTTATATAAAAATCTACAAAATCGTTTTCTCAAAAAAATAAAAATGTATACATTGTATACCAAAGGCGAGCTGAATATAGAGTGTCAATAGGATGGCTAAAAAAATCGAAAAATTAAATGTAAATTTTTTATGAACAAAAAGAAGGAACAAACTTGCATTCTTGCAAAATTCTGCGTTCACACGCGTGCGGATATATAAATTTAATAGGAAGAAAAACTATTGACAGACGCGCTCTGTTATGATATAATAATAAATTGGTGAATGCATTTTGGCTGCCTCCCCTGTCGCTTTTTGCGGAGGGTATACGCTTTGTTCGCCGTTTTCTGTTATTTACACTATCAACACTCGAAAGGGGATAATATGACAATCCAAACAAAGCAGCGCATACAGCAAATCTATCATATTGCGCTCTCTGTACTGCTATTTATCAGTGCGGCTTGCTTTATCGGCGGCGCAATACACATCTACTCCTCCACCGATCGCAACCCCTACACCTACGAGAGCATATCACGCACTTTTGGCTATATTGCCATACCCGTGCTTCTGACACTGGTTGCCGTGGCGCTTGGCGTGGTAGTTCACTTTCTTTGCCCACCCTCGCCCGAGGCTGTCCGCGCCTCAAGGGATAAGAGAATAACCCTCAGCGCTCTTCGTTCGAGGCTCAATTTTTCCGAGCTTGACGAGAGCCTTGTTGCATCTTTGCGTCTTGAGCAGGCAGTCCGCCGTATCCTCTTCATAGTTAATATCTCGCTTTACGCCGTAGCATTGATATTCTCCCTGGTATATACCTTCCTTCCGTCAAGCTTTACCGGTGACTATAATGCCTCGGTGGTTGCTATGGTTTATGTGCTTATCGCGGCCCTTGCTCTTCCCGTCGCTCTTCAGGTTATACGCGTATTTATCGATGAGAGGAGCATTGATAAGGAGCTTGCCGAGGCAAAGCGGGCGCTGGTTGAAATGAAGGAGCGCGGAATTGCTCCTTCCGTCAGTGACACCGACTCTTCGGCGCTTCTCGCCACTACCAGGGCAAATGAAAGAAAAATTAATCTCTACACCAAAATAGGCATTTCGGTATTGGCCGTTGCCTTTATCGTTATCGGTATCTGTGGAGGCGGAATGGCAGATGTCCTCTCCAAGGCTATAAAAATCTGCACCGAATGCATAGGATTGGGGTGATGGTATGAAGAATTTTTGGAATAAACTAAAAAACCTGCTCCCCTCCAGAAGAAAATGGGTACAGCTCTACTGCGCGCTGCTCTTCAATGCAAACATCAAGGGCTTCTTCAACGGAATAATCTACAAGGGCCCGATAAAAAACATCTGCACCCCCGGTCTTAACTGCTACTCCTGTCCCGGCGCCTCCGGCGCCTGTCCCTTAGGCTCTCTTCAAAACGCCCTTTACTCCTCCAACAAAAGCACGCTTTTCTATATGATTGGCACGCTGATGCTTTATGGCATTCTGCTTGGCAGGCTTATCTGCGGCTGGCTTTGTCCCTTCGGCTTTATTCAGGAGCTTCTCTATAAAATCAAGACACCAAAGCTGAAAAAGAACAAATTCACCCGCATTCTTTCGGGGCTTAAGTATGTTTTACTGGTCTTTTTTGTAATAATCGTACCAATTCTCTACGCAATTCGCAATGTTCCTCTCCCTGCATTCTGCAAGTACATATGTCCCGCAGGAACGCTGGAGGGAGCAATGGGGCTTCTCTCAAATGCGGTAAACGAGGGCGAGCTTGCCCGTCTTGGCCCGCTGTTCACCTGGAAGTTTGCCTTGATGGTGTCCTTTATCCTCGGCTCGATATTCATCTTCCGCTTCTTCTGCCGTTTCTTCTGTCCCCTCGGCGCAATCTACGGCTTTTTCAACCGTTTCTCCGTATTCGGCATTCGACTTGACCGGGATAAGTGCATCGATTGCGGCAAGTGTATAACAACCTGCAAGATGGATATTCGCCATGTAAATGACCACGAATGCATCAGCTGTGGCGATTGCGTATCCGTTTGTCCTACCCAGGCAATCAGCTGGAAGGGCTCTTCTATAATCCTTCCTCCCAGCGAGATTGAGGGACTTACTCCCGATACTCCTGACGAGGAGCGTATAGCTCTCACCGAGCTTCACACTCAGCGCACCGAGAAGATCAACCGCCGCAACAAGGTCTTGAAGATCGTTGTCGGCGCCGCAATGACTCTCCTCCTCGCCTTCGCTCTTATCTACTACAACTTCATCGATCAGGCGGTTACATCACCGCCTCCCACCGGCGATGAGATAACCGAGGATATGGGTAATGAGATAGGTGACAAGTGCTATGGAATGAACCTACCCGTGTTCGACGAAAACGGCTTTACGGGCGAAAGCTTCAATCCCGCAAAGAACCCCGGTAAGATTACCGTAATCAACTTCTGGGGCGAGTGGTGCGCAGGCTGCAAGGTTGAACTGCCATACTTTGACCGTGTTGCCACCGATTACAAGGACTATGTAACCGTTGTTGCTGTGCATACCGAGGATTCCTTCGACAAGGCTCCCGGCTATCTCACCTCTCCCGGTCTTGACAACGAGGCACTGTACGAGGGCATTATAGATGACCTTGCCTCCTTCAACTATATCGACAGTGACATCATATTTGTTAAGGATGAGGGAACTGCCACCGATGACAAGTATTACTCGCTTCTTGGCGGAACAGGCACCTATCCTATCACCGTCGTTCTCAACTCCGAGGGCGAGATTATTGAAAAGGTTATGGCTGACCTCCATTATGACGAGCTTGTTGAAATAATAGAGTGGGCAATCGATATGGATGACGCCTTCTACGAATAACTACCAATTAAATAAGAAAAGAGATACCTCGGAATTCCGAAGTATC